>NZ_JAZBJZ010000110.1:0-18464 GCF_036349135.1 Tumidithrix elongata BACA0141 | reverse complement strand
ATGAGTCCCTTTACGCAAAGATCTCTAGGCGTTGCATTTCATCCTTGAATTGGCGCTAGTATTACAACATCAAAGTACTCGTAGCATTCAGCAGGAAGTCGATCGCGCCGCCAAGATCGTGTTTGCGCTCAAAGCCTATAGCCATCAAAGCCAAAGCGACGAGAAGTGTCTTGCCAAAATCACTGACGGCATTGAAGTTGCCCTGACGCTCTACCATAATCGCCTCAAACAAGGAATTCAGGTGATCCGTCGTTACGATTCCCAACTACCCGAAATTCTCTGTAACCCTGACGAACTAACCCAAGTGTGGGTAAATTTAATTGACAATGCGATCTATGCTATGGGTCAACAGGGTACGCTAGAGGTTGGGGTAAAACAGCAGGCAGATCGGGCGATCGTGGAAATTACAGACTCGGGATGCGGGATTAGTTTAGACATGCAGGCAAAGATTTTTGAGCCGTTTGTGACCAGTAAGGCAAGGGGCGAAGGCAGTGGGCTGGGACTGGACATCGTGCGACAAATTATCCAAAAGCACAATGGTGAGATTCAAGTTCGCAGTCAATCAGGACGCACAACTTTCACAGTTATTTTACCTCTGTCAGATGTCTCTGACAAATCTATCCCTAGCCCGCCTTTAACAGCAGGGAATAGCATACTATGAGATCGCGGCGATCGGGAGATGCCCAATGAATAAGCAAACTATCCTCTGCGTTGATGACGAGCGCAATGTTCTACTCTCTTTAAGAACCCAATTATTAAGGCGTTTTCCTGACTGTAGGGTTGAAATCGCCGAAAGTGCGGATGAAGCGTTAGAACTCATTGACGAGTTGTTGTCTGAGGGCGTAGAAATCCCCCTAGTCATTTCTGACCAAATCATGCCAGGCATGAAGGGCGATCGATTGCTGATAGAACTACACCATCGCTATCCTCAGATTTTGCAAGTGATGCTCACGGGGCAAGCCAGCGCCGAGGATGTCGGCAATGTCGTCAATCAAGGTAACCTCTATCGCTTTCTGGCCAAACCCTGGAACGAGATCGATCTCTGTCTAACGGTGACAGAGGCGTTACGCCGCTATCAGCAAGAACAGCTACTGAGTCAACAACAAATGGCTCTCGAACGGGCTAATCGCGAACTGGAGGCATGGAATGCCAACTTGGAAAATCTCGTGCAGCAAAGAACTGAAGAACTCCAGCAAGAAATTTGTCATCGTCAGAGAATTGAGGAAAATTTACAGATCAGTGAAGCCAGAAATCGAGCAACTATAGCCGCAATTCCAGATTTATTGCTACGGGTCAAAGGCGATGGGACTTGTTTAGAATTTATTCCTCCCCTAAGCGATCGGGCTGATGACTTTTTACCCATTGCCTCTCATCTTTCGGAAGTATTACCTCCAGAGCAACTCCAAGCTGAATTGCAAGCGTTAGAACGAGTGCTAACCACTGGTGAGGTACAGACCATCGAGCATCAACTGCTGAAAGAGGATAAGATTGCTCATGAAGAGGTTCGTGTTGCCGCTTGCGGAGCCGATGAGTTCCTGCTGATCGTGCGAGATATTAGCGATCGCAAACTTCAAGAAATAGCCCTTCAAAGCTTGATGGAAGGTACAGCATCGGTCACGGGCAAAGATTTCTTTTTGTGCCTTGCAGAAAAGATTACCGTTGCGCTTGATGTATCCCATGTCTTTATTGCCAAACAAGTTGGAGAGTCCCTAGAAACACTGGCAATCTATTACGACCAACAATTCCAACCAAACATTCTCTATGAAATCGCTAATACTCCCTGTGGATACGCCATGCAGCAGGGGATCTATTACTGCCCTAAAGATGTTCAATCATGTTTCCCCTTGGATGAAGCACTCCCAAAAATTGGGGTTGAAAGTTATCTCGGACTCGCTCTCAAAAATGCTTTGGGTGAAACCATCGGGGTTCTTTGCATTCTGAACCGTAAACCCATTGCCAATCCAAAACGGGCTGAGTTATTGCTCAAGATTTTTGCTGCCCGCGCTGCGGCCGAGATGGAAAGATTACAAGCGTTGGAATCGCTACAAGAGTTAAACAATCAGCTCGAACAGCGAGTGCAAGAGCGAACCCAAGAGCTATCTCAAGCTCGTAATTTTCTTGAAGCGATTATTGATAACCTACCTGTTGCTTTATTTGTCAAAGACGGCAGACCAGAACACTTTGGTAAATTTCTGCTGTGGAATAATACCAGCGAAATCATGTTTGGCTGTACAAAAGAACAGGCGATCGGCAAGACGGTCTATGACTTTTTCCCAAAAGAGCAAGCGGATTTCTTTTACGAGAAAGATTGTTCCTCCTTTGAAGATGGCGAGGTTGAAAATATTGCCGAAGAACCCATTGATAGTCTCACCTTGGGCAGAAGGCTTTTACATACGATCAAGGTTCCTCTCTTTGATGAAATGGACAATCCACAATATTTGGTCTGTATATCAGAGGATATTACCGATCAAAAGCGAGCCGAGATTGCCTTGGGAGAGAGCGAAGCTAAATTTCGTCGCTTGGTAGAGGGAATTACTGACTTGATCTGGTCAACGGATATGGAAGGCTTATTTACTTACCTTTCCCCTCAATTTAAGCAACTATTTGGTTGGGAAGCTCAAGCATGGCTTGGTAAATCCTTGTTTCCACTAATTCATCCAGACGATCTCAAAACGATCGCTGCTAATTTTGAGCAAATCCTCACCTCTGGTGAAAAATTGAACGCTCAAGAGTTTCGCCACCTCTGTCAAGATGGGACGCATATATGGGTAAGTGTTAACGCCACACCAGTTAAAGATGCTGATGGCAAAGTGGTTGCTTTACAGGGGATTCTCCAAGACATCAGCGATCGCAAGCGTACAGAAAAACAACTCCAGTCTGAGAGGCTGCGGTTGCAACTGGCTCTTGAGGCTGCTGAGATGGGAACTTGGGAATCTAACCTAGAGACGGGTATCTGGTCAGAGCGGACGGAAGCCATTTTTGGCTATGCTCCTGGCACTTTCCTTGGCGATCGCGAAGCTTTCATGAAATTAGTTTGTGTCGAAGACCAAGAGCAAGTATTTCAAGCACTTTCCCATAGTTTTGCCACTCAATCTCCCTACAGAGTTGAATACCGAATTAATCACCTCAACGGAGAGAAGCGTTGGGTCGCAGTCAATGGAAAAGTCGTTGAGAATGAAGAGGGTGAAGAGGGTGAAGGCAGACGCATCGTAGGTGTTGCCCTTGACATCACAGAACGCAAGCGAGCTGAGGAAGCCCTGCGCTTAAGTCAGGAGCAGTTGCAACTAGCGCTTGACGGCTCAGGCGATGGACTTTGGGACTGGAATATTCCCACTGGGGAGGTTTATCTGAGTCCGCGATGGTTGCGAATGTTGGGCTATGAAGTTGGCGAACTTCCCGCCCATGTCGATACATGGGCGCAACTGCTTTATCCTGACGATCGCCCCCATGTCATGGAAGTACTCAATGCCCATTTGCAAGATGACTCTATTTCCTATCAGGTTGAATATCGCGCTCTTTCTAAAACTGGAGAATGGAAATGGTTTGCAGATTATGGCAAAGTTGTTTCCCGCGATGCTGATGGCAAGCCTTTACGAATGGTTGGGTTGCAGAGAGATATTACCCAGCGCAAGCAGGTAGAAGACCAGATCCGAGAGCAAGAACAATTTCTCCGCAGCATTTATGAGGGGGTCAATCAACCTATTTTTGTGACTGATGTCTTACCCGATCAAAGCGTGCGTGTCATGGGGTGGAATCCAGTTGCCGAAAAATTCGCGGGTAAAACTACCGCAGAAGTTAAGGGTAAATCCATTGAAGAGATTTTTATACCTGAAGATGTTCCCGCCATTCTGCAACGCTATGCCCAATGTATTGCCACAAAACAATCTCTCTCCTTTGAAGAATGCATTAATCTCCAAGATCGCCCACTGTGGACGATCAGTACCTATAACCCTTTGATCGATGCTGAGGGAGAGGTTTATCGGATTGTCGGTACGGTCTATGACATTACCGATCGCAAACGCGCAGAGGAGGCTCTAAGCCAGAGCGAGACAAAATATCGACGTATTTTTGACAACTCTCAAGTGGGGATTTTCCGCAGTCGCATTGAAGATGGACTGATTCTCTCAGCCAATCAACATTTTGTGGAGCTAATAGGCTATCAGTCTATCGATGAAGTCGTCGGCAAGAACAAAACGGCAGACTTTTATAGTATTGACTTGCGCCAACAAGTTCTCGAACACTTACGTCAGTTTGGTCACCTCAACAACTTTGAGTTTGAGTTTCAGCAGCATGGGGGCAAACAATGCTGGGGATTGGTTTCCTTAAGTCTCAATATAGAGGAGCAATGCATTGATGGAGTCATTAATGACATTAGCGATCGCAAACACACCGAGGCGCAGCTACAGGAACAAGAATTTTTTCTTCGGAGCATTTATAACGGCACAGAAAATCCGATCTTTGTGATAGATGCTACCGAAAACGGTGAATTCTATTATGTGGGGTGGAACTCAGCCACCGAGAAGATGTCAGGCTTGTATGCTAATGATGTAATTGGCACAACTCCTATCGAATCCTTTGGAATAGAACAGGGAAATGCTTTTTGTGAAAACTATCGACATTGTCTTGAGGTTGGTGAAGCTATCCAATATGAAGAGAGTTTCTCTTTCCAAGGCAATATCATTTGGACGCTCACGACCTTGAATCCCTTAAAACACCTAGATGGAAATATCTACCGAATTATCGGTACTGCGATCGATATCAGCTCTCTCAAGCAAACCGAAACCGCTCTGCGCGAATCCCAACAATTCATCCAAAGCATTGCCGAAAACACGCCTAATATTATTTACATCTACGATCTGAGCGAACAGCGTAATATCTATTGCAACCGCGAGGTTTCTAGCATCCTTGGTTACACGATTGACGAGATAAAAGCCATGGGGTCAAATGTCTTGCCCTCACTCGTCCATCCAGATGACTGGGCAAAAGTCTTAGAGTATCAACAGACCATCGCGGCGGCTCAAGATAATCAAATTATCGATCAAGAATATCGCATGCTTCATATCGATGGCAGTTGGCGATATCTATTGGATCGTGCGAGCGTATTCAAGCGAGATCCAGAAGGTCGCGTTCTTCAGTACATCGGTGCAGCGCAGGATGTTAGCGATCGCAAACTGGCCGAGGCAGAGTTGAGAGACAGTGAAGAACGACTACGCCTTGCCCTGACAGCAGCAAATCAAGGACTCTACGATCTCAACCCACAAACAGGTATAGCCATTGTCAGTCCAGAATATGCCCTGATGCTAGGGTACGATCCATCTGAGTTTCAGGAAACAAATGCCAAATGGATCGAACGGCTACATCCAGATGATATCGAACGCGTTGCAGCAACCTATCAAGCCTATGTTCGCGGAGAACTTTCCGATTATAAGGTGGAATTCCGACAACGCACGAAACAAGGAGATTGGAAGTGGATTCTCTCCATCGGGAAAGTTGTGGCATGGGACGAAGCAGGACAACCCCTACGGATGTTAGGAACGCATACGGACATCAGCGATCGCAAACTGACAGAAGAAGTACTGCAAGCAGAGCAACTACGGTTAAACTTAGCATTGGATGCTGTTCAGATGGCAACTTGGAGTTGTAACCTCCAGACAGGGAAGTTGATCTGGTCCGATCGCGCTCAGGAAATCTTTGGGTTTGAACCGAGCACTTTCCCAGGCGATCGCGAGACGTTTATAGCCATGATTCATCCAGAGGATTACGACCGCGTGATTCAAGCGATCGCCCATACCTTTGAGACAGAAGACCCCTATGCCATTGAGTACCGCATTCGACGACGTGACGGCGAAATTGCTTGGGTAGCAGTCTGGGGGATTATAACCCAAGATGAATCCTCTATGGAGCGACAACTCATAGGGGTCGTTACGGATATCAGCGATCGCAAACGGGCGGAAGCAGCCCTGCGCAAGAGTGAAGTCCTCTTGCGGCGTGTTTTTGAGTCCAATGTGGCAGGCATGGTTTTCTCTAACTTTGACGGTCAAATTGTGGAAGCCAACGATCGGTTTTTACAAATGTTGGGCTATAGCAGAGAAGATTTACAGTCGGGCTTACCACCATGGAATGAGATGACACCGCCAGAGCATCTAGCTGCTGATATATACGCGATCGAGGAACTCACGCGCACAGGCGAAATCAAGCCGTGGGAAAAGGAATACTTCCGTAAAGATGGCAGTCGCATTCCCGTATTGATTGGAGCCGCATTTATTGAGGGTAGCGATCCTCAAACCATTGCGATCGTCGTAGATATCAGCGATCGCAAGCATGCCGAAGAAGCATTGCGCCAAGCCAATATAGACCTTGAAGTTCGCGTAGAAGAACGCACGGCTGAATTAAAACAAGCTAAAGAAGCTGCCGAAATGGCTAATCGCGCTAAAAGTGAATTTTTGGCAAATGTCAGCCACGAACTGCGCACGCCCCTCAATGGCATTCTCGGGTATACCCAAATTTTGCAAAACTCAACAACCTTGACCGATCGCGATCGAGAAGGACTGGGTGTAATTTATCGCTGCGGCACCCATCTTTTGACCTTAATCAGCGATATTCTCGACCTTGCCAAAATCGAAGCGAAGAAACTAGAACTTCAGGTTACTGAGTTACATTTAGCCCCGTTTCTTCGGGATTTAATAGAAATCTGCCAAATCAGCACCCAACAGAAAAACGTTAGATTTATTTATGAAGCCCCTTTTCCACTACCCAGAGAAATTTTTGTCGATGCCAAACGGCTGCGGCAAGTACTACTCAACCTACTCGGTAATGCGATCAAATTTACAGACCAAGGCAGTATTACCTTTAGCGTAGAAGTCCTTGGACAAGAGCAACAACTTCCAGACAGCGGTGAAGAAGCATGGACAGAATTTACAATTCGCTTTACGATTGCTGACACAGGGATAGGAATCTCTCCCGAACAGTTAAAACGAATTCCTTTACCCTTCGAGCAAGTAGGAGATATCGCTCATAAATCTGAGGGGACTGGTTTAGGTTTAGCCATTACCCACAATCTTTTAACCATGATGGGAGCCACCCTAGAAGTGCAAAGTCAGTTAGGGCAGGGTAGTGTATTTGGGTTTATCCTCAAAGTTCCCGCGACCACAGCCGCGATCGAAGAGAACGCAACCACCCCTCAACCCAAAATTATCGGCTTTAAAGGACAACCGCGCAAAATCCTCGTTGTTGACGACAAACCAGACAATCGCCTCATTTTTCTGAACTTACTTCAGCCCTTAGGGTTTGAGATGCTAGAAGCTGAAAGCGGTCAATCAGGCTTAGATCTTGCAATTTCATGGCAACCCGATCTGATAGTTGTGGATTTATCTATGCCGGGGATGAATGGCTGGGAATTGATTCGTCTTTTGCGACAGCTTCCGCAAGGTGAATCCTTAGCGATCGTGCTATCCTCTGCCCGAGTATTTGAATCCGATCGACAAAGAAGTTTAGAAATGGGAGCGAATGCCTTTCTAGAAAAGCCCTTCCAATCTGCACAACTCTTGGAGATTCTACAAACTCATATGAACTTAGAGTGGATCTATACACCTATCGATAGGCAGAAACCATTTCAGCAGGATACCAGTGGCTCTGACTTGGCGTTGAGCATCGTCCCTCCATCGTTGGAAATTCTTAATGAGCTTATGGACTTGGCGCTTAAAGGAATGCTCAATAAATTGATCGATATTACAGTGCAATTAGAAGCATCCGATCCTAAACTAGCTCCCTTTGCTTCCAAACTCCGCTCTCAAGCAGAAAGGTTCCAGATCAAGGAAATCAGGAAATTTATCAGCTTCTATAGAGATCAATTAACGTGAATTCGGGACAAGGAATATGAAAAGGGTTTGGGATTTTCTTATCCCGAACTGAGGTTCCATAAAAATCATCCCAATTACAATTGGGATGATATTAATTAAATTTCTATCGTATGAGCAATTCATGAATTGCCCATACGTAGCTAGCAATAGCAGATATTTATGAAACGGCTGTTGCGGTGCGACGACGCTTGCCAGCCGCAGGTGTACCATTGGAACTTGGCGTTGCGATCGCAGTCCCAGCCACCACTGCTGTGGAAGTTTTGCTGCCAGCGGGTGTTTGCAGTAACAGCACCAGCATCGGACGACTCTGAATCTTATTTTTGATCATGCGATTCACATCGCGCTCTAACTGATAGCGAATACCCGTCCAATCGACCTCTTGTTGGTCGCCAAGATTCCGAGCAAAAGATTCCCAGCAGTTATTCAGCGAAGTTTCAAGGGTTTGGGTGAGGTGTGCCATCAAATCGGAACGATCCATTGCCAAGACCACACCATTGAGTTGTACATCTGGCGTTGCAGAGAGTTTGCCATTGGCTCCTACGGAAACCGCGATCGTGACAATGCCATCTCCCGCAAGTTGTTGGCGATCGCGCAGCACATCGCCCTTGACAAAGCCGTCACGCGAAGAATCCACCAATTCCACACCCGAAGGAACCTTATCGGCAACGCGGATATGTTGTTCGCAGACTTCTACGACATCACCATTTTCCGCAATGATAATATTTTCCTTAGGAATACCCATGGCTTCTGCCATTCTGCCATGTTGCAAGAGCATGCGTAGCTCGCCGTGGGCAGGGAAAAAGAACTTAGGACGGACTAGCGCCAGCATCATCTTTTGATCTTCTTGAGCGCCATGCCCAGAAACGTGAATGCCCTTGTCTTTACCGTAGACAACATTCGCACCCATTGCCATCAGCTTATCGATCGTGCGCACCACAGGAATCGTATTTCCGGGAATCGGGTTGGCTGAGAACACAACCGTATCTCCCTCTTGAATTTGTAACTGTCTGTGGCTACCATTTGCCATACGAGTTAATGCAGACATGGGTTCACCCTGAGAGCCCGTGGTCAAAATCAGGATTTGATCGTTGCGATATTGACGGAGATTTTGCAAGGGTTGCAGCAACTCATCGCGACACTTGATGTAACCGAGCGTGCGGGCATGGGCAATGACGTTCAACATCGATCGCCCGACGATACCGACGACACGACCTTGCTTTTCGGCAATATCGAGAATCATATTGACGCGGTGAACGGACGAAGCGAAAGTGGTGACAATCACTCTTCCCTTGGCGGAGGCAAAAACTCTCTCTAGGTTGGGATATACCGAACGTTCCGAAGGCGTCACACCAGGAATTTCGGCATTGGTAGAATCGCTGATCAGGCAGAGCACCCCTTTCTCACCATGTTCGGCAAGGCGATGGAAGTCAAAATACTCACCATCCACTGGCGTATGGTCAATCTTAAAGTCGCCCGAGTGAATCACCAATCCCGCAGGTGTATTAATGGCGATCGTAAAGCTATCGGCAATGGAGTGGGTATTCCGAATGAATTCGACAAAGAAGTTACTACCGATGCGGACGACATCACGAGGCATCACGCGCCGCAATTCGGTTTGGTTCAGCACGCCCGCTTCTTTTAGTTTGTCTTCTAGAAGTGCCATTGCCAAACGAGGGCCGTAAATTACGGGGATATCAAACTGCTTGAGATGGAAAGCGATCGCACCGATATGATCTTCATGTCCGTGCGTCACGATCATGCCCTTGATCTTATGGCGGTTTTGGCGCAGATAGGTCATATCTGGCAACACGATATTCACCCCTGGCATACTGCCCTCAGGGAAGGATAAGCCTCCATCCAAGAGCATAATTTCATCATTGATTTCAAACACCCATGTGTTTTTGCCAATTTCTTTCAAACCACCTAAAGGAATAATCTTCAGTGCTGGAGAATTGGATTTGTTAGTCATATGTTGTTTCTGTGTTTCGGTTTGTATTGAAGTAAAAGGAAAATCTGTTTGGTTGCGAGCGGTCGGTAGTTAAAAGTCAATTTGCAACGAACTACTGACAACTGGACAACAGGGAAATTTGCAAAACTGGAAAATTAGCCTAGAAAATTAACAATGGGAAAGCTGGAATTTATGACGTAATGCCTAAGCGATTCATTACGACTCTGAGTTTGCTTTCGAGTTCTGGAGAACATTTCACCAGAGGTAAGCGCAGGACTCCTGTATCTAAGCCAACCATATGTAGGGCTGCTTTCACAAGAATAGGATTTGTGGTCAAAAACAAAGCTTTAAACAGAGGCAATAATTGAATATGAATCTCTGTAGCGCGTTGGACATTCCCCGTAATAAAAGCCTGAATCATGGACTGCATCTCATTCCCAACTAAATGAGACGCGACGCTAATGACTCCTTTTGCGCCTATAGCCATTAACGGCAAGGTGAGAGAGTCATCCCCCGAGTAGATGTCAAAACTAGTGGGTGTAATCGCCCGAATCT
This sequence comes from Tumidithrix elongata BACA0141, assembly GCF_036349135.1. Classification (NCBI taxonomy): domain Bacteria; kingdom Bacillati; phylum Cyanobacteriota; class Cyanophyceae; order Pseudanabaenales; family Pseudanabaenaceae; genus Tumidithrix; species Tumidithrix elongata. Next base: position 8,102 of record NZ_JAZBJZ010000110.1, on the reverse strand, counting down.
GACTGGCTTGATCGAGATCCCCAGTGGCTTCCTTAATGCCAATAATACTAGGAATTTCAGCTAACTGCGCAACTGTTTCTGGTTCCAGCTTACAACCAGTGCGCCCAGGTATATTATACAAAATCATGGGGATGTCTGGTGCTGCTTGCGCGATCGCCGCAAAATGCTGATACAACCCAGCTTGGGGAGGCTTGTTGTAGTAGGGCGTGACCTGTAATGTGCCATCCAGACCCAAGTGCGCGGCTTTTTGAGTGGCAGCGATCGCTTCAGAGGTAGAGTTAGACCCCGTCCCCGCAATAACTTTCGCTTTGCCAGCCACAGCTTTTTGGATGACTTGGAAGAGTTGATATTCCTCATCCCAACTCAAGGTCGGCGACTCACCTGTCGTGCCACAAATCACCAGAGAATCTGTACCGTTTTCGACCAGATGTACTGCTAACTTTTCTGCACCTGCATAGTCCACTTTGCCCTCTAGGTCAAAGGGAGTAACCATTGCAGTAATTACCCGACCAAAGTCAATCGCACGCATAGGCTGAGAAAGTTATCCCTTATTTAAATCGAACATAATGATAGGAATGAGAAGTATGTGTCATCAATCTCAGGTTGTGATTATCTCTAGTATTTGGTAGAAGAATAAACTGGGACTTTGGTTTCGACAACTTGGGCTTTCATGATAGCGGATTACAGCAAGTTCTTGGCAATCAGTAACTCTGCAATCTGAACCGCATTGAGGGCAGCCCCTTTCCGGATCTGATCGCCACATAGCCATAGATCCAGTCCAGCAGGATGGGAAATATCTTGACGAATACGACCCACAAGTACCTCATCTTTGCCACTGGCATCGATTGGCATCGGGAAGTAATTTTTGCCAAAGTCTTCCACCAGCTTAATTCCTGGAGCTTTTGCCAAAATCTGACGAGCCGCCTCAGGACTGAAGGGTTCGTCAAACTCTAGATTAATTGCCTCAGAGTGGGCGCGAAGTACGGGAACCCGTACACAGGTAGCCGTAATCCTTAGCTCGGGGGCGCTGAAAATCTTGCGAGTTTCATTGACCATTTTCATCTCTTCTTCGCAGTAGCCCTGAGCGTTAAGAGCAGAGTTGTGTAAAAACAGATTAAATGCCAAAGGATAGGGCAAAATCTCGGCTTTTGCAGGCTCTTGATTGAGAATTGCCTGAGCTTGGTGCTTGACCTCTTCCATCGCTCTAGCCCCCGCACCGCTCGCCGATTGGTAAGTGGCGGCAACGATACGCTTAATCGGTTGCACTTGATGCAGTGGAAACACCGCCACACTCATGAGAATTGTGGTGCAATTGGGATTGGCAATAATTCCTTGGTGTTGGGTAACGGCTTCGGGGTTTACCTCAGGTACGACTAAGGGGACATCAGGATTCATCCGAAAAGCGCTGGAGTTGTCGATCGTCACGGCTCCTGCCTTAGCAGCAATCGGAGCCCATTGCTTCGATACGCTACCACCCGCTGAAGCCAAAACCAGATCTATGCCATCAAAGGAATCAGCCTGTACCGTTTTGACCGTCAGCCTGTCTGTGCCGAACTGGATTTCTTTACCTGCGGAATATTCCGAAGCGAGAAGGGTTAGCTCGCTCAGCGGGAAATTTCTCTCGCGCAATAACGCCAATAACTCTGTACCGACTGCTCCTGTTGCGCCTAGTATGGCAACTCTATAGGATTTACTCAATGAACCTCCGAAAATATATACATATAAAGAATATTTGTGGGATGAATATTAAATCTACTGTTTAAATCTGTTAAGCGAATTGGTTGCTATATGGCTAAGTAAAATCACTATGAAGGCAAGCGCCGTAGCACCAAATTCGGTATAAGTTCCCAGTCCTTTATGTTTAGCTTTTCCGAGCTGAAATCCTTGGACTGAAACGTTTTATAAGGGTGTGTTTATACTGCATCTTCAGTTTGAATTCACTTAGGCTTTTATGTCTTGCTCAGACCCTAGAACTTTGTGAGAAGTTGAATGTAAGCGATCGGAACCCTACTACATTTCTATGACATCACTTCAATGCCATAGCTTTGACGATCTGATGATATGTCCCTTATGCTACACCGTTATTGCTTACTTATTGATTAAAAGTGCAACGGAGTATCTTGCGGCATTACTAACCATTAACCACATAACTCAGGCATAAGTCAAGCTGCAAAAGTTAAGTTGTTAAGGTCCAATAAAGATAGCATCTTCAATGTCTTTACGGCTCAGCGAATAGGGAAAAGCTCTCTGTAAGTCTCGATTTCCCGCGATCGCATTGATATAGCGCACCCTGATTTCTTCAACTTCCATAGAAATCTCAGCTTCCCAACTCGGACGTTTGACCCGCCATACACTGAGATTGGATCGATCTTGTCGGCAGCCTTGAATCTTGAGCCAAGACTCTAGTACAGGCAGTGTGTGATTATACAGGGGTGTTTCGGCAGGTGGAAGGATCATTGCAATCAAGTCTTAAAGGTTAAGCAAAGGGTAAAAAATGCAGCGTAGTAGATAGAATTTCAGGTAGGAGCGCATCTCCACGCAGCCAACCAACGAGGAGTACGAGCAGGACGCAGACAATAAATGTAACTGCTATCAAAAATAGTACAAATAATTCGCCACCCGAAAGGGGGCGCTCGCTAGGTAATCCATCGTCCTCTTGCAGAGGATGGTGATTCTTTTGCCCTAGATTTCCTGTATTCGCAGTATCCCAAACATTGGTTTGATTGACATAGTTTAGCTTCGAAAATCGAATCATTTGGTCGTAGGTGTTACGCCGCTCTGGGTTACTTAGGGTGGCATAGGCTTCATTGATTTGCCTAAATTGTTCGATCGCAATTTCTTTAGAGAGCTGGGTAGTGTCAGGATGGTAAAGTTTGCTGAGATCTCGATATGCTTGACGAATTTGGACTGCACTTGCCCATGGAGTCAGTCCTAATATAGCGTAATAGGTTTTGGCTTGTTTAGGGGCAGACTGCATGAGAGGACTGCATATCAATATGCTTATCAAGAATAAGGGTCTAAAGATCTTTAGCACTCTGTATTGTACTGCACTAAAATCTGGCGCGATCGCACTGCGATCGTTACCGCAAAATTATGCAGAGGTCTTCTGAGTAGTTTTATGGAGTAATTGCCATATGCTAGGAATCAATTCATTGTTTCTACACTCAGATCGTATACGCTAGATTACTTAGCCCATAGCTGTTCAACTCAAAATTTCTTGAGCTGAAATCACTGAATCCGCACGAAGCGAAAATCATGGAATTGTCTGAAAGGTAGAATCTTCATGCCCTGGACTCGCATAATTAGTGCTGTTGTTGCCATTCCTCTGGCATTGGCAGCGATCGCATTTGGTGGTTGGGCGTTCACCATTGTATTTGCGATATTGATTTGTCTGGGGCAGTTGGAATATTTCAATCTGGTCAAATCGAAAGGGATGTCGCCTGCAACCAAAATTACCCTACTGGTTAGCCAAGCTTTACTGATTGTGGCACAGGTAAAAATTGAGTTTGCGGATGCCGTCCTACCCGTCGCTGGCACATTTATCTGCTTTTATCTCTTATTTCAGCCGCAATTTGCCACGATCGCTGATATTTCAGCCTCAATTTTGGGGTTATTTTACGGAGGCTATTTACCTAGCTTTTGGGTACGTCTGCGCGGACTTGAACAAGGTAATGCTTTTCACATAGCAGGGCAGTTTGCTACCAGTTGGGACTGGGACTTTTACCTAAGTCAGGGTGGTATTTATGTGTTGATGTCCTTTAGTTGCATCTGGGCTTCAGACATTGGCGCTTACGTAATGGGAAAAATATTTGGACGCACAAGACTATCGGATATCAGTCCTAAAAAGACCGTCGAAGGTGCAGCTTTTGGCTTAGTAAGTTGTGTGTCGGTTGCTTTGATCTGGGCGTTTTGCTTGGGTTGGCAAACTTGGTGGCTGACGGGTTCTATGTTAGGTCTATTAATTGGCTTAGCAGGTCTGTTAGGAGATCTTACCGAATCGATGATGAAGCGTGATGCGGGTGTTAAAGACTCAGGTCAAATTATGCCCGGGCATGGGGGGATTTTAGATCGTGCCGATAGCTATGTATTTACAGCACCCCTGGTTTACTATTTTGTGACGCTAATACTGCCCTTGATGTCAATTCAACTGCCTTGATCGCAGTAAGAAACCCGTACTAAAAAACCAGTCTAAAAACTAGACTAAAAAACTAGACTAAAAAACTAGACTAAAAAACTAGACTAAGGGGAAAGTGATATACACTTCGGTCAACTCGCCAAGGATGCTATGAATCGTCAATTCCCCCCCATAAAGCAGGGTAAGCCGCTTGGCGATCGCAAGTCCTAGCCCCGTACCTTGTTGTTCGTAAAGTTTGCGCTCAAACTGCATATATGCTCCCACATTGGCAATCTGTTCGGCTGTCATACCACGACCGCGATCGCTGACACTCACACTAAAGGAATCGCCTACAACTTGACTGACAATAAAGACAGGTGTGCCCGCCTCTGAATATTTAAAAGCATTGTCCACAATTTCTTCGATGATTTTTTGGAGTTTAGCGGGGGGTAAGCCCACTGAGGCATTTTCTAGAGCTAATCTGAGATCTGCCTCTCGATGTTTTTCTTTCGCTTTTTGCACAGCTTTTTTGCTAACTATCGTTTTTGCATCTACGGTCAGATCGCTCGAAGCTGCCAAATTGATCGCTTGATTTGCCGCAGCAATTTCTAGCTCAGCGTACATCAGAAAATTTTGAATTAGACGGTATAGCCTTTCTCCACAGCTATGAATATCTTGAGCCAACTCTAAAACCTCTTCTGGCATAAGCGTTTGATGCTCCTCGATCAAAGCCTCAGATAAGCCCAAAATCCCACTTAAAGGGGTGCGAAGTTCGTGGGGCAAAAGTAGGGTGATACTACTGCGCAATTCATCGAGTTTGACGCGAAACTGCTGGTCGATCGCTGCCTGCTTGCCGAGTCGGGTCGTAATTGCTTCTAATAGCTCGGAACGACTTATGGGCTTTGTGAGATAGTCATCAGCACCCAAATTCATGCCATAGCGCAAATTATTTTTTTGAACTTGGGCGGTCAAAAAGATAAACGGAATCGTAGCAAAACTGGGATCTTGCCGTAACTCTGAAATTACTCCATAACCATCAAGCTCAGGCATGCTGACATCACAAAGAATCAGATCTGGCTTATGATGCTTTGCCATTTGAATGCCTGCTTTACCATTGCCTGCCTCAATTGCCAAAAAGTTATCGGCACTTAAAACATCTAGAATCCCCTCACGAATATCATCTTCATCTTCAATGACGAGTATTTTGATCATGGCTTTGCGACAGACTAGATTATGGATGTTAGGGCATTTCTAAATAACGACAATTTTTAACCTAGTTCCGTTTTCCCCTTACATATACTAGGGCAAGATTGAGGATAATACTGTTATGGAGTTTGCTCAAAAATAAAATGAAGTACTCTATTGGTCAGATTTACGGATTCAAGGTTTATGCCTAAAATCTTGTAGTTGTCTGCTAGCTGGAAAGCGATATATTACCCTGACTGGACTTCGCCACATCTATGCCTATCCCCAACGATATTCCTGTTGCTCAACGTGTAAGCGATCCTCAAAAGGACGGACAATCCGCACAACATAAAACAGGTTCTACAAATCCTGTGATGCGATCGCTGCGAGCAGTCCCTTGGTGGGGGTATGGCTTAGCAGTCATAGCGTTTCTCACCCCCTTAATCACAACTCGTTTGTTGTTTGTATTTAGCGAGTTGAGCCATAACAAATCTGTAGCCGTTTCACAAACTGCACAGCCTCAAACTTCGCAGCCTCAAGCTTCTCCATCGCCATTGCCCGACTTGACAGCGAGCAAACCTCAACCAACGGTGACGACTCCACCCGAGCCGATCGCTGATAGCCAGCCATCAAACGGAGCATCCGTGATGTTCGGGCATTTTGCCTATGAAGAGGCTCCTGCCAATACTTTGCGTCCAATTTCTAGGGCAGGGGATGGCTATGAGATCAAACTGCGGGACGCTGCTGCTAAAAGTTATTTGAGCATGGTTGAGGCAGCCAGAGCTGAGGGGATCGATTTGGTGGCAATATCAGGTTTTCGCTCTAAAGAAGATCAGCGCCAATTGTTTTATGACATTAGTCGCGAGCGCAATCAAACCCCCGCTCAGCGGGCTCAGGTGAGTGCCCCCCCTGGCTACAGCGAACATCACACAGGCTATGCGGTGGATGTGGGCGATGGCACAAACCCTAGTACAAACCTATCCCCTAGCTTTGATAAGACCGTTGCTTTTCAGTGGCTAGAAAAAAATGCGGCGAGATTTAGCTTTGAGCTGTCTTTTCCGCCCAACAATTCCCAAGGCGTGATGTACGAACCTTGGCACTGGCGATTTGTCGGTGACGATCAGAGTCTGGCAACATTTTACAAACGTCGAAATTCTACGACTTCGGGCAATCCTTCCTCTTTTACTGCCCCATCGGCACGTTAATTTAGGCACATTAATTTAGGCATATCCACTTTAAAGCCAGCATGTACAACCGAATTTTGAGCATCATCCTGTTGGTTCTGCTGGGATTGGCTGTTGGCATCTATCCAATGGGAGATCGTCATGCGATCGCTGAAAGCAAAAAAACGATTGCACCACCCTCAGATACTTCATCAACCACACCTTCGAGCACACCCGTGATGTTTGGGCATTTTGCCTACGAAGAAGCCCCTGCCAATGCCTTGCATACAATTGCTAGGGCAGAGGATGGCTATGAGATCAAACTGCGAGATGCCGCTGCTAAAAGTTATTTGAGTATGGTCGAGGCAGCCAGAGCCGAGGGGATCGATTTGGTGGCAATATCAGGTTTCCGAACAAAAGAAGAGCAACGCTACCTGTTTTATGAAATTGCGCGGCAACGCAACCAAACCCCTTCTGAACGCGCTCAGGTAAGTGCGCCCCCTGGCTATAGCGAACACCATACAGGTTATGCCGTTGATGTTGGGGATGGCGCAAACCCCGGTACGAACCTATCTTCTAGTTTCGATCGCACAGTTGCCTTTCAGTGGCTAGAGAAAAATGCGGTGAGATTTAGCTTTGAGCTGTCTTTTTTGCCCAACAATCCCCAGGGCGTGATGTACGAACCTTGGCATTGGCGATTTATCGGTGACGAGCAAAGCCTTGCTACTTTTCATAAAGATCGAGAACTTACCCATTCATCCAATCCCACTCGCTAATTTCTAAGTCCGCACACACATAACGATCGGTATAACCCATGATCAATAGCCTCGACATTTTGGCGATCGCCATTTTTAGCATTACGATGTTGGCTCTGCTGGGGCCAGTTGTGGGGATATCGCCATTTGTGCCAGTAGGGATTACGGTTTTGCTGTTAGGGCTGTATGCGATCGATCGCGCTCTGTGGCAGGGAAAAGGCGGTGATTTTTTGATGTCATGGTTGCGGCAGCGATCGCCCCAATATTCTCAACAGGTTTTGTATCACGAGGCTGGACATTTTTTGGCGGCTCATTTGCTCGGCATGAAAATTTTGGGATATCGCCTTAAGTGTTCGGGTGATTACAGATTTGGGCAACAAACTGTGGGAGAAGTGCCCGTAGGAATTGAGAGGGGTGTGGTGGTTGAGGGCATTTTAGAGCCTAAAGCTGCGAAAGATGCCAAATCGGAGCCTCAGGTAAACGGGAAGATTACTCCCAACTACCTCGATCGCTGCTGTACTGTCTGGATGGCAGGAATTGCCGCAGAGCAACTTTTTTGTAAGGGCACGGAAGACTATGGTGGCGCAGAGGATATTCGCCAACTGCGTGCGGCGATCGCAACGTTTAAACCAGCATTTCAACAGGATGTAGAACTAGAACAACGATGGGCGCTCCTCCGCGCGAAGGTTTTGCTACGCGATCGTAAGGATGCCTTTGAGGCACTTGCCGCATTGATGGATCGAGGTGCAAGTATTGAGGAATGCTGTGAAGCGATCGACAGTCATGCCAACACCTCCATAGACAAAAATCTATCTGTTTCAGAAATATAAAAGGGCCAATTCAAGGATGAAATGCAACGGGGTCTGATGAAGCAAAGAATACTTC
>NZ_JAZBJZ010000109.1:0-18801 GCF_036349135.1 Tumidithrix elongata BACA0141 | reverse complement strand
TTTCATTTAGCTCACCTTCTATAGGGTAGCCCTATTTCCGCCCTGCTGTACTAGTTCTTTTGAATGGAAATAGGTATGCCCTTGGGAAACTACAGAGTGCAAATCCAGTTGCATCTTTTGTTCCTCGATTAAACGAAGCAGATATTGCTCAAAAATTTGAGCCTTTGCCGTTTCATCCGCGAAAAAATGTTCAACTAAATCATCCTGGGATACATAGCGTCCTGAGTATTCTTGAAGAAATCCCAAAACGGCATAGATCGTATGAGAAGAAGGTACGAGTGATGTTGTAGCTTCAGGCTGCTCTGGCTCATTTGGGAATAAGCTACTCATCTTGAGAAAATCCTTCTTGCCAACTATCTTGCAGTCTAACGGTGCCCATCACCCGTCGCAGGTAACTTTTGTCTAGAACCTATCAGATTTCGATGGTCGGTGTGCATGGGCGTTGTTATGCTGCGATTACTTGCTTAAAGCCGATAAACCCGATGTGTTCCCTAAAATTTATCAGTGGAGTAGCAAAAAATTGTAGTGGGGAACACCCTATAACATGGCGATTGCACTGGAAATTCTAGAATTAGTATCAAAATATTTTAGATGTATTACACTTTTTTAATGCACACTACAAGATCAATAATCGCTCTAAACGCTCTGGAATATTACGTTGAGAAAATATCTTCACAGCATCTTTATCACTAACATTCTCGTTTTTTATCAAACAGTCTAAAAAAAATCGAGAACTCATTAAAAAATCAGCTAATAATTCTCTGATTTCCCGATCTGGTTCCCAAGAGTCGTTTAATAGCCTTCCTAGATAATGGTTTAGCGAAAGCATTATCTGATCAAAAATCGAAAAGCCAAGCCACCTTGCTTCACCTCTGAGTGGAGAAGTACCTCGACGAAGCAAGGTATTGATATCTTCTTCTTTTACTTTTCCAGATGATTTTATGAGTATATCTTCAAACAAACTTAGATAATTTTCGAGGTCATCAATAAAGTAAGGCAAAACAAAGTGTAAAATTTCTTCTTTGGTTGATGTTGTCAAATTTATGCGAGAAATATTGTGAGCCGATTCTTCTTGTTGAGTCATTGTGTAAAAAATCTTTGCATATGTTAAAGGGCAGTGTAACTATGTATTATACGGAAAGTTTCCGTATATCTGCCCCAATTAGGGTGGTTATACTGAAATTTTCTGGATAACACACTCTATTGGGTGTGATACCCCGAAAGTTTCGGGGTATCGTCCCCTAGGAAGGTAGATATACAGAAAAATACAGGGTGCTGCTCCAAAAACGATTTTCAAAAATAGAGTAGAAGTACTTATCTTTTACGACAACCGAGGATGAGCCACTTCTAGGAAAATTGTTCGATCGCGGGCGCGATGCAATTTAGGTCAAACACGATTGCTGCCAGCAGACTACAGATTAATTCTCAGTTTTGGCAAGGCTTTTGAGTTTTGAAATGATGCCACTGGCGATCGCACCTGCCATCATAATTCCCAACACGGGTTGAATTACGGGCTGCCATAGCTGCTGCCACAGGTCTAAACCTAAATTGAAATGAAAGCTATTCCCAATCAGGGCAACCATGAACCAAGCAAAAAAGAAAAACACTAAAAATAAATCAAAAACCAGTGCTTTATTAAGCCAGTAGCCAACTTTTTCCATATTCGGTTGAATTTGCGACGGATGGGGATTGGATTTCCGCACGGAGCGTTTTTTGAAAAAGCGATCGACCAGAAATTAAGCCGAAAAATATCCGATCAAAACTTAAGGGGCAATTAAATAAATAACTGCCCCTAAATTTTTTATTTGAATGTTTTATTTGAACTTAGGTTTTAAACTTGGTTTTTAAATCTAGGGTTAAATCTAGGTTTAAGTCAGACCAGTTTACTTGAATCCAACCGCTGCTTGCCAAACGAAAGCGAGTAGCAGAAAGAAAATAGGGATAACAGGTAAAACATCCACTAAAGGATCGAACATCCTGTATGCTTCGGGCAAAGTTGCCAATAGCAAAGCTAGTTGCATTTAAAAACAGACCTCCTTCAAGAGCTAAGATGAATTTTAGCACGATGGGATCATCGTACAATCGTCAGAGCTATTCTCATTGAAATTATGTTTTTAAGCAAATATCAAAAAATTTATAAACAAGTCTTTAAAGCTCTGTCTCTATGCCTGCTGATTGGCTGCCTCACGGTTGCGATCGCAACGCCAGTTTGGGCGGGTATTCAAATTAAGCTGACCGATCTGACCTACAACCTCTGCCCCCCTGAGTTAGCCAAAAATCTAGTACTGGGTGGTGGCGTCATGGCAGCCGACTGCTATTTGATTTCAGGCAAAGCAGTGAACACATCGGGAAAATTCGTCCTTAATGCCGATGTTTTTGGGCGCGTCTATGACGCAAATGGTAATGATGTCATGCCCGAACGCGGCAGATTAGGCTCGATCGCCGAAGTCCCCATGGGTGAAAGTGACTTTAAAATTATGCTCAGCGTGCCCTCCGATCAGGTTCCTCCGTTTAAACTAGACAAATTTAAAGCTTCTGGGTTTACTGGGAAGGTTCGCCGTTAATTTCGGAACTGACAACTATCAACTGACAACGATTAACTGACCACTGACGACTGAATAATTGCTGACTTATGGATTCCGATCACAACCCTCAAGAAGAAAATACAACTCCCTATGGCGATCGCCCCACAACGGAGGAAAATTCTGATGTCAAAACAGATGTTGTCCCAGAGAATTCTGTTGCATCTGAAAATGCCCCCGATCTCCACAATTCAGAAACCTCTTCAGAGCTTGTCGTAGAGAATAGTCAAGCAATTCTAGGAAATTCTATCCCAGTAGCAGAAGCTCCAGAAATAGAAGTCCAAACGGAGCATGTTTCGCTTGCCACCCCAGAAGCTCAGGAAGTTATCAGTTCAGAAGTTATGTCGTCAAACCATTTAGAAACCCTCCAACAGGAAGCCGCAGCGCTCCATGCCGAAATCGATCGCCTCAAGGCAGCCAAACAGCAGATTCTCGAAGGGCAGATTACAGAATTACAGCAAGCGATCGCCCGTATCAGCCAAGAGAGTCTAGGCGAGCTAGAGCAACGCAAACAGGAGTTACAAGCTTCGATCGCCGTCTTACAGAGAAAGCAAGAACGCCTGCAAAATGAAATGAAGACCACCTATGCGGGTATGTCTCAAGATATTGCCGTCAGGGTACAGGGCTTTAAAGATTATCTCGTGGGCAGTTTGCAAGATTTGGTCGCCAGTGCCGAGAAACTCGATCTGGTTCCCCCTGTAAGTAAAGCCCCTGAAGCCGTGGTTGTGGAGAAAAAGCCCCAAGAGCCACCCAAACTATCAGAACAGAGTTTCGGTGAATTTAGACATCGCATCGAACAGTTGTTGGAACGCTATCGTACCCTGCCTGATTATTACGGGCCCGCTTGGAAGCTCCGCCGCACCTTTGAGTCTTCCCATGCCGATCGCGTTGCCAATTGGTTTTTTGCCCAAGCAGGTAGAGGCGCAATGCGGACGATGGGAACGCGGTTGCAAAATATTCTCGTTGCTTCCGCCACCGTATCTGTGCTGAGATCGCTCTATGGTGAAAAGATTCGCGTTTTGATTCTTGCTACGGCTCCAGAGCGTCTAGGTGAATGGCGGCGAGGCTTTCAAGATTGCTTGGGCTTAAGCCGAGACAACTTTGGTCCCGAAAAAGGCGTGGTGCTATTTGAAGATCCCGATCCCCTAGCCCTCAAAGGCGATCGCCTCGTTACCGAGGAACTTATGCCTCTAATTATCATCGATGAAGCTGAGGAGTTTATTTCCGTAGATTTGCTCAGATTCCCGCTCGTGATTGCCTTTGGTCGCGACCCCGATGCCAAGCCTTCCTATTCTTCGCGCGATCGAGACAGAGACTTTAGAGACTGGTAAGGGGCTACCTCGGAAATATTGTGAAATATTGTGGCTGAGCGGAGCCGAAGCCTAATTCGTCCTATTTGCCTTAACTAACCTGCGTTCGGGTTAAGGATTTCGGAACAAAGCAAGCCAACTTGCTGGAACCGAGAGGTTTGATCCCCCTGCCCTATCGGGCATCCCCCTTGAAAAAGGGGGACAAGTGAGTTCTCCCCCCTTTTTTCAAGGGGGGCTGGGGGGGATCCTTGGGATGTATAGCGTTTCAGGCTTTCTTATCCCGAAGTGACGTTACCTACTGCTATACAACCCATTTAGGATGACTATATAGCTAAAAAAACTTGTGAAATTCTTGCTGCGTGAGATGTAGCATAATGCCAATAGGTTTAGGCTGTAAGTCGTTGTTTGTGTTTGATGTTAACCAACCCACCCATTGACGAGATCTCAGTACTGGAGAGGATTGCTAGCCAAGATCAGGCAGCACTGTCTTTGCTTTACGATCGCTACGCTCGCGTCATTTATACGATCGCCTATCGAATCATTGGCTCAGCCGAGGAATCCGAAGAGATCGTTTTAGACGTATTTACTCAAGTGTGGCGAATTGCCAAAAACTATACGCCCCAAAAAGGTAGGGTCGATACATGGCTGTTTATGATTGCGCGCAGCCGTGCCCTAGATCGCATTCGCAGTCGTACCCGCAGCTATAAAGCGATCGAGGCTTCTGAACATGCGTTGTTATTGCACTCGCACGCAGATAGCCCCGAAGAGGATGTATTGGTGCGAGAACGTAGCGACTACGTCAAAGCTGCCTTGGAAAAACTCCCCAGCGAGCAACGCCTTGTGCTAGAACTGGCGTACTTTAAAGGGCTATCCCATACGCAAATTGCCGTAGAAACAGGAATTTCTCTGGGTACGATCAAAACGCGGATTCGGTTGGGGCTTAAAAAATTGCGCGAATCCCTAGGAGAAGAATGGTGCAGCTTTTAAGGCAAATTTTAGTCGGCAAAATCAAGATTCATCCATGTTCGCGGGGATAACAAAGCAAAATGAGTAGCTTAAACAAAGAAAATATTCAAGAAGACATTCAAGATTTATTGGCTCTAGCTGCACTCGATGCGATCGCCGATCGAGATCGGCAAGTTGTCGAAGATTTAGCTACCGATGACCCAGAGCTAGAGACAGAGCTGCGATCGCTACAAACGGCTGCCAATGCCTTGGCCTATGCCGAACCGACGTTGCCCGTACCTGCCAGCCTTAAACAACGCCTGTTTGAACGAATTCAGCCTGCCCAAAAATCTCCTGAGGAAGTGCCGACCAGTCCTGCATTTTGGTCAGTTCGCGCCGCAGAGGTAAAATGGCAGCCCCACTCCGTGCAAGGGGTTTCGATCGCCATCCTCCGTGACGATCCTGTCAAACGTCTCGTGTCTGCTCTAGTGCGCTGCGAAGCAGGGGCAGTCTATCCATCGCATCGGCACGCGATCGGCGAAGAAATTTTTATGCTCGAAGGCGATCTTGTTGACAATGGGGTTACCTATACCGTGGGCGACTTTCTCTACTCCACACAGGACTCCGTACATGCCCCAAGTTCTACCCATGGCTGTGTATTTCTCGTGCGCACCTCTATGGATGATGTGTTTGTGTAAAGGTAAAGCAATATTTGCGCACATATCCCTTAATCATGCGATCGCGATCGCAAAGTAGATGCGCCTGAAGCTTTTTACAACCCATTCCCAATCAAAACAAATGCCGACCAATAGTAGGGATGATTGAAATTAACTTCTCCCTGTTTGATCGGTTTGCGAATCATACTCAACTGTGCTTCTCGCAGAGCCGTTGACATACTGATATTTCCCTTTTTCAAATTTCCATAGAATGCCTCCATCAATACCTGCGTGCCACCATCGGATACTGTCCATAGAGAAGCAATGGAAGCCTTTGCGCCTGCCCTCTGCACCTGATAGCCAAAACCGAGAATCTCTGCCCCATTCCCTAAACTACCTATCCCCGTCTGACAAGCACTTAACACGACTAGATCGGCATCTTTGAGCTGCCACTCGTTAATCTCAGCAAGCGTGACCTTGCTACCATCCCCAAATAACACATAGGAATTATTCGGGCTACCCGATTTGAACTCGGCATGGGTGGCAAAATGAACAATCGTCTGTCCTGCAACTTTTGCCTTGGTGGCACTTGCAGTAAAGTCCCGTTCGATTAACTTGGTCGTATTCGATAAAGTCGCAGCAATGTTCTCAACTTCGGGAATCGTGGAAGGTAGACCACCTAAACCAAAACGAGTTTCGCCACTCTTGCCGCCAAACGCGCCTGCAAAGATACGCAGATTGGCTTGGGGCTTACTGTTTGGATCGAAAAGGCTATAGGCAATCAAATTATTCACGCGATATCTCTCGACGAGCCACTGGTTGCCGTCATAGAGGGCAGCGAGGGGAATATACCGCAGTTGGCGATCGGGAGCGTAGAGAATGGTCGTCGCGTTCGCCTGTTTGAGATCGGCTTCAATCGGTTCGATCAGAACATCGTAGAGCTTTTTACTGGAATCCTTGACATCAATGGAACTAAAGTCTTGTAGATCGGAACGAAAATCAGTGACGAGTTTCTCTAGATCGGCTTTTTTGATCGGAACTGTACGATTGATGGGGAATGTATTAGCGGAAAAGATAATCAGTTCGAGGCGATCGCTAAGAATTAGAGGATAGATCAAGACAGCTCCTTGCGGTAGCTTTTGCAAATATTCGGGAACCTTATTGATTTCTGATTTTGGCAGTTGTTGAATCTGGCTGGCAAGTTGGCGATTCAATTCAGTTGGCTGTTTAAAACTATCCACGGTCAACTGTCCGCTGAAAGCCTGCTCTGGGGCTAAAAGACCAATTCCCTGGGCAGTGCGATCGTTCCCTCTGACATTCTTGAGATAACCCTCGAGTTCTTGAATTTTGAGCAAATCGAGAACCTGTACGGCTTCAGTCACACGGCCTTGTTTGAGTAAGAGATCGATAAGGTGGCGATAGGACTCCTCAATGGTGGCTAGATAGGATTTTTGAAGTTCTTTCGGTAGTTTGCGTATGTCTTTGCGAATAGATTCGCGCACGTTCACAGATTGTTTGTAAAAGAGAATAGCAAGTTCGGTTTGCTTGAGATCGGTAAAAGCAGTTCCTAGACGTTCGAGAGATAATCCTTCGTTATAGGGGTCGCCAACTTGTTTGGAGGCAGAGAATGCTTGCTGGAAGGATTCAATTGCCTTTTGATAATCTTCTAAACTGCTATAGGCATCCCCTAGACCGTTGAGCGCATAGGCTTCCCCATTCCGATCGCCGATTTGCCTATAGATGCTCAGAGCTTGCTGGTGAAAATCGTTCGCCTTTTGGTGGTTGCCTAGACTACTGTGAGCAATACCCAGCCCAAAGAGTGAATTGGCTTCCCCCTTACGATCGCCGATTTCTTTGCTGATTGCTAAAGCACTCTCATGGAACTCAATCGCCTTTTGATATTGCCCTAGAGTATCGTAAATATCTCCCAGCCCATTCAGTACGTAGACTTCGCCAATGCGATCGGCAGTTTGTTTTCTGAGCTTTAGGGACTCTTGGTAATAGGCGATCGCTTTTTGATACTGCCCTAGACTTTCGTAAACATCTCCCAGTCCGTTGAGGGCATTACCTTCCCCGTCGCGATCGCCAAGTTGCTTAAAGATGGCTAAGGCACTTTCATGGAAATCTATGGATTTCTGGTACTGTCCTAGGCTGTCGTAAATATCTCCCAACTTATGGAGTGCATTTGCTTCCCCAGCGCGATCTCCAAGTTGTTTTCTGATCGCTAGAGCCTGCTGATAGAAGTCTTGCGCTTTTTGATATTGTCCGAGACCGCTATGCGCCTCGCCCAAACCAATGAGCGCATCTCCTTCTCCACTACGATTGTTCAGCGATCGATAGGTTCCTAATGCTGATTGAAACGATTGTAAAGCTTCTCGATATTGACTTTTTTCAAACTGCTGATTTCCCAACTCAACCAATCGCTCAGCTTCTGCTTCAGGCTCTTTTGCTGTCTGTGCTTGGGCAGCAACTAGAGCTAAATTAGGCAAGAACCCCAAACCCAAGAGTCCAGAAGCCAAAACAAACGCAAGTGTATAAGCCTTCAAAGTCATATGAATTTCAGGAATTGGTGAAACAGATAAAATAATAGACAAACTACTGATGAATCATGCCTGATTGCTATATCGATAGCTTACGAGTAATTTATGTTACGCCTAAGGCTTTCAATAATGCTGCAAATTTAATCGTGGTTTCACTTTGCTCTGTGGTTACTTGTGAATTTGCCACGATCCCTGCGCCTGCAAAGATTCTCGCCCGATCGCCACAGATATAACCAGAGCGAATTCCCACGGCAAAAGCTCCTTCCCCATTCCCATTGAGCCAACCGATCGGTGCAGCATACCAGCCGCGATCGCAGGCTTCCCATTGTTGCATTAACTGAACGGCTCGATCCCTTGGTTCCCCGCCTACCGCCGCCGTGGGGTGGAGTTTTGCTAAGACATCAAAGGTGGCTGACCAGTCCGCATTGGGCAATTTCGCTGTAATTGGCGTGTAGAGATGCTGGACGTTGGAGAGCCTGAGTAACTGCGTAGGCGCTAATTTGTCTAACTGCGCTCCCATACTTTGCAGGCGATCGCAAATGGAATGAATTACGATTTTGTGTTCGTTAATATCTTTTTGACTATTGAGCAAGCGATCGGAAAGGATGCGATCTTCCGCTTCTGTTTTGCCGCGCTGAATGGAACCTGCGACAGCATTGCTACGCAGCCCTAGATAATCGACATGACTTTGCACTTGCAGGAGCAGCTCAGGTGTTGCCCCTAAAAAGGTATCATCTGAGCCACAATTAACCAAAAAAGAGACGCACTCTGGATAGTCGCAACGGAGTTTGTGCAGCACAGCAAAAGGATTGAACGCGCGATCGGCTGAGACATCCAAAGCACGGGCTAATACAACTTTATCGAGTTTTTGCTGTTGAATTAAGTCTAGGGCTTGCTCGACAATGCCCGACCAAGATTGATTACCCAAGACCTCCTCCGTACGAAGGGAAGTGGGCGTAGAGAAAGGGAATGGGTTATGGTGCGATGATTCTATCGAAGCATTCTGAGAATTTCCTTGAGCGCGATCTTGGGAATTTTCATGAGAATTATGGCGCAGTTCCATAAGAGTAGTCGCCAAGCTGGAAGCGATCGCTTCCCATAGATCTTGGGGCTGAATGTAGGCATGAACCGTCACGATCGATCGCCCACCCGTGCGATGCAGGATCCAGCGCGGTACAAACCACATCACAGGCGGGAACCCATGCCAAATTTTTTCACCATTACGGGTGACGCGATCGCTATGCCAATTATCTTGCTGAAAGCCCGCGATCGCTTCATGAAAAGCAAACCCGCCTAAAACATAAGGACTCGCCACCAAATTTGCATCTAGACCCAAACCTTCGAGGTCGGCCGCATTACCAACCACGGCATCCGCCAGTAGAGAGGTAGAAAACTGTTTAGCCTGCTCAAACCGCGACTCGCAGAGGGAAGCATTGGGGCTGAGGGACACCACGGAGCCTGCCGCTGCCACGATCCAATCTTTGCTGGGTTGCTCCCAGTAAAACTGGGGCTGGGTCGGCTGGGCATGGGTAGCCAAAAACAAGAGCGGATCGCTAGGATGCCAAGTTTGAGAATAGCTCAGTAGAACGGGACGATCTAGGTTTTTTGCCTTCACGATCGCGCTCCTAATCAAGTCGTGCAGAGAATTAGGGTGATAGCTAGAAGGTGTATTTCCCTGCCTAAGTTGCATGGCGATCGGCGCGTGATTACATAGTCATGATTGCATAGGCTCGAATGTTTTGACTTTGCCCAAAACTAGACCCAAAACTAGAATATATCTACTTGTCGCTCCTGACATTCCTAACTCAACATTTGCAAACTTTAGGTACGAATTTTAGGTGAGAATCTTCATGACAACTGAAAAGGACAACCGTAAAATGCCAAACGCTAAGAAGCAACGGTTTGACCGCTCGAAGTCGCCAACTCCTGTAACCTTTCCTGCTGATCGCGGGAAATACAGGTTTGAATAATGTCTTCAATATCCCCTTCTAAAGATTGTTGAAGCCCAAAGTTTTGCCCGAGGCGGTGATCGGTAACGCGGCTATCTTTGTAGTTGTAGGTGCGAATTTTTTCCGATCGCGAACCTGTACCAACCTGAGATCGGCGCATCGAAGTCACCTCGTCTTGCTGCTCGCGCAATTTAATTTCATAGAGTTTTGCCCGCAAGATTTGCATGGCACGCTCTTTGTTTTGCCGCTGCGATCGCTCTTCGGTGCAAAAAATTCTAATGCCCGTCGGTTTGTGAAATAGATCGGCTGCCGTTTCCACCTTGTTGACATTCTGACCGCCAGCACCACCCGACCGCGCCGTAGACATCTCGATGTCTTTGGGGTCGATATGCACTTCTACGGCATCAACCTCAGGCATGACCGCTACTGTGGCAGTTGAGGTATGCACGCGCCCCGACGCTTCGGTGGCAGGTACGCGCTGCACTCGATGTACGCCAGACTCAAATTTGAGCTTGCTATAGACGCGTTCTCCTTGAATTTCCATCACAGCCTCTTTAAAGCCGCCCAAATCTGCCAGAGATTCGCTAATGAGCTTAACGCGCCAACCCTGCCGTTCGGCATAGCGAGTATAGAGGCGTACCAGATCGGCTGCCCATATACTCGCCTCATCACCACCGGTTCCTGCCCGAATTTCCAACATGATGTTTCTCTCATCATTGGGATCTTGGGGCAATAACAAGATCGTCATTCTTTCTTCTAGGTGCTGCAACTTCTCTGCGAGTTCTTGAACCTCTAGAGCTGCCATCTCTTTTAACTCTTCATCGTGAGATTCCTTGAGAATCAGTTGCGCTTCTTGCCAATCTGCTTGGGTCTTACGCCACGCTTCATAGGTATTCACGGTTTCTTCGAGTGAAGAGCGTGCCTTGGCAATACGCTGAAACTCAGTCGGATCCGTTGCCACGTCAGGATCCGCCATTCGACGGGTCAGCTCGTGAAAGGTTTGCTCTACAGATTTAAGCTTTTCGAGTAGGTAAGGCGCAGGCATATCGGTACACAGCTATTAAGTCAAAGGCTAAATGCTTGTCTAGTTTTGGGAAGTTGAATTTTTCAACTCAAACCTGCGCGATTTTTCAACTCAAACCTGCGCGATCTAGACAAAGATCTAGCAACAAAGATCCAGTGAAAAATTTCAGTAAAAACTCGCACTGAGATGTTCGCTACTTTGACTTTTTGCCCTTACCAGACTTTGCGGCTGGCTTTGCTTCTGGTGCGGGTTTGACAAACACGGGCTCAGCCTTGGCTTCTGTCTTGTCAGCGCTGACTGCGGGTGCGGCTTCTTCAAACATGCCATATTTGCGCAAGAAGCGTTCTACGCGACCCTCGGTGTCGATAATCTTTTGGTTGCCCGTGTAAAAGGGATGATTGCCAGACCAAACGTCAACGTTGAGTTCGGGCTTTGTAGAACCAACCGTTGCGACGACTTCGCCGTTGCAAATAACTTTGGCTTCAGGATACCAGGTGGGGTGAATATTGGGTTTTGGCATGACCTTAGAAATTAGGTGAGAAATTGTAGTGAGATGAAATTTGAGAATATTTCGATGCTTATCTAGGCTACCACAGGGCAAGGGATAAGCAGCCTAAAATCATAGCAGATCGCAGGAGATTTTATGAAAATTCTTGGATCGCATGCTGGGAAAAGCTTTGGGGCAGCGATCGCGAGATGTAGACCTTTGGCAAAGTTCAGGAAAGTTAGAAAGTCTTGACATTTTTTTGAGGCAAAATATTTATTTTTGTATGAAATGCATAAAAAGTTTTCCACAGGGCTTTCCACAGATATTCTGGAGTTTTCCACAGATATTCTGGAGTTTTCCACAAGACTTTTTACGTTCTAAATGGTTGTGAATAGTCTGGGCATAGCCTTTAGCAATTTGCGATCGCTAAGCCTGGGGAAATCGCAAATTCCAAGCCTGACATAAAGTAATGTAACAAAAAAACCAAGAAAATCCCCATTCCTTGATGTCAAGCCCCCTAAAACCTTCTTAAGTTTTGCAATCTGGTTACGTTGACAAGGCATGGGTTTAGTCACAGAATGAGAGCCCACAACCTAAAAATTACTGCCACTCATAACACGCATCGACAGGCAAACGCTCTCAGTGGGGCAAATGCAATCCACTTGTAGGGCTTGATTTGCTCTGACAAAAATATCTACTCAGCTTGTTCAAGAACTTAAAAGATTTAAGAGGTCAACCATGAATACGACCGTCAGCATCCTGGCAGAAATTCCCGAAGAATTACATGCGACATTAACAAATTACTTAGAATCGCATCCCGAATGGGATCAAGATCGGGTGTTTGCTGCTGCTTTGTCCCTATTTTTGCTACAAAATGGCAACTGCGATACCGCAGGGTCATCCAGTAGCTATCGCAGTGCGGCAAAGGTGTATCTCAATGCCTTATTTCAACATTCCTTTTAGACTTAGCCTTTTTAGACTTAGCCTTTTTAGACTTAGCCTTTTTAGACTTAGCCCTTTTAGACCCAGCTTTCTAATTTGTTAGCTTTCTAATTTCTTAAAGTCTAGTGGGGTCAAGATTTCAGTATGATGAAACCTGCTGAATCAAAACTCCACAAAAATAACGATCGCATGGATTCTGTAACTTCCCCAAATACACCCCAAGATTCACCCAAAAGTTCAGCAGATGCCACCCTTGATGTCCTAGTCGTAGGTGCTGGCATTAGTGGGCTAACCATTGCCCATGAGCTTGCTACGCAGCCAGTAAGTGCATCCCAAAAGGACTCGCTGAAACTCTTGGTGACAGAGGCACAAGATCGTCTGGGCGGCTCGATCACCAGCGTGCAAAGTCCAGAAGGTTTTTTATGGGAAGAAGGCCCCAACAGTTTTGCTCCTACACCTGAGCTATTAAAGCTGGCAGTTGCTGTTGGTTTAAAAGACGAGCTACTCTTGACCGATCGCAAACTACCGAGATTTGTGTTTTGGCGAGGCAAATTGCATCCCGTGCCGATGAATCCAGGTCTGGCAATTACTACGCGCTTGTTGAGTTTGGCGGGAAAGTTACGCGCTTTGCGCGGTACCTTAGGGTTTGTACGTCCGGCGATCGCGGGTGAAGAATCTGTAGAGAAATTTTTTACGCGTCAACTGGGACAAGAGGTGATGCAACGGTTGGTTGGGCCTTTTGTGTCTGGGGTGTATGCAGGCGACCCGCAACAATTGAGTGCTGCCGCCGCCTTTAAAAAAATTGCGGCTTTAGAGCAAAACTACGGTGGTTTGTTGGCAGGGGCAATACTCTCTCGCTCTGCTGCCAAAAAAGCTCAGCCCACTAAACCCGAGCCTGACCCCAATATTCCCAAAGCAAGATCGGGGGAACTGGGGTCTTTTCGGCAAGGTTTACAGGCTTTACCCAGCGCGATCGCTCAAAAATTACAATCCTCACAAGTTCCTGTCAAACTGCAATGGCAATTGCGGAAATTAGAGCATGATGCTGATTCCAAGACTTACACCGCGACCTTTGCCACGCCTGCAGGTGAGGAAATCGTTACGGCTCGTACCGTTGTCTTGGCAACACCTGCCTATGTGACTGGAGCAGTGCTCCGCGATCTGCAACCTGCTGCTAGTCAGGCATTAAGTGAAATTCCTTACCCCACAGTTGCCTGTGCGGTGCTTGCTTATCCCAAAACAGAAACAATTGCTGACTTAAATGGTTTTGGCAATTTAATTCCACGACAACAGGGAATTCGTACCCTTGGCACGATCTGGACATCGAGTTTATTTGCAGGACGCGCACCAGAGGGATGGCATTTGTTATTAAATTTCATTGGTGGTACGACCGATCCCGAACTTGCCAATTTAACAGAATCAGAAATCGCAGAGGCAGCACATCAAGACCTACGCCAAATTATCTTGCGCCCCAATACAACCGTGCAGCCTAAAGTTTTAGCGGTACATATTTGGAAAAAAGCCATTCCTCAATTTTCGATCGGGCATTTGCAACGGTTGGAAGTCGTGCGTCAAGGTTTGCAGAAACTACCGGGCGTGTTTCTCAGTAGTAACTATATTGAGGGAGTTTCGATGGGTGATTGCGTCAGACAAGGACTAAAAACTGCCGAACAAGTTAAACAATTTTTATCAGCGTAGAATTATCGGGAGTTGACTTTAATGAGCTGCCAACCCCGAATATTACCGAGAGAAGTTTCGCGCCGAGTAATCGGCACATCGGGGGAAATCCAAGCATAACTAGCAGGTGGAAGTTCTGCCACCGTCTTGATATCTTTGCCTAGATGCGGGGTATAAAAGCTCAAGAGTATCCAAGTTTTATGGATTTCGCCGTCTATAGTATTGTGCGTGACGAAGTTGATGGGCTGTGCTTGCAAAATCGAAGCGATCGCAGGTTGTTGTAAATATGTTTTAAGGTCTTGGCTATAATTTCCCCATAGTCCTGCCAGACCTGCGGTCGCAAAGGTAAGCCAAGGTGTAATCAAAAAAACTGCCAACAAGATCGATAACCATTGCGATTGAAATGGAATAGCAGACCCATGATTTAAATGCTTTTGGTATTCACTTTTGTATTGATGCCAGAGGAAAGGCAAAGTTAACCAACCAATTCCTAAAATGGGAACAATCACCAAATGTTTGCGCACGTCATCGGAAATTGCGATCGCGCCCAAACCGAGCGTGGCAAAAGCAATCAGCAAAATTGCTGCCAATCCTCCAAACAGATAAGTAATAACTTGCGGCACGCGTGCTTGTGGTCTGTGCGCTAACCAATCGATCGCTACCGCTGCCAACAACCCAATAAACGGATAAAGTTGCAGGGAGTAATAGGCCGTACGCGTTGAGAAACTCGTTAGGACAACAAACAAGAGAATTGGATAGAAAATCAGAATCGATACAGAAGTTCGCTGTTCCCATTTCTGTTCTCTCGTGAATCTGCGATCGAATTCTTCTTGAGAATTGCTTGCTCCAAGTTCAGATGGGCTCTCAGCTTGATTTAGATCTGGGCTTTTAACATTCCCTCTCAACTGATTCTCTCTAAACTGAGCCCAAAGAATTGTCATGCCAAAAATTGCAAACAATGCCCAAGGGAAAGAATTAAGGGGAATATTCCAAAAATAGTAGATGATGTTACCATCGCTGGCATATTGCTTAGAGCCAAGGAAGAAAAGCTTCCCTATCATGGCTTGAAAGGGAGCAACTCCATAGTACAGATAGGTCAAGCCAAACCAAACTGCAGCAGGAATCGCTCCAAGAATTACGCCTACATAGAGGCTAGGACTCGTAAGATGATGGTGACGACGATGCTGCCAAATCAAATAGGGAAATAACGCCGCGATCGGTAAGACAATCATGACGCTTTTGATCATGAACCCAATTCCGACCGTAGATCCTGCTAATAACCTCCATTTCCAACTAGCTTTAGGATAGATTTCTGCTTTCAGTAAAGCCCAAATTCCCAATAGTTCTAAACAAATGAGCGGGACATCTTGAGTTGCCATCCGTCCATACTGCAACCAAAGCGAACAGAGACAGAGAATCGCTGCTCCTAACCATGCCACACGTCGATTTAGTAAGAGAAGACCGATCTCATAGGTGAGCAACGTTGCAAGGATACAAGTAATCAAATTTGGTAAACGCGCAACCCCATCCGTCATGCCAAATAAACTGTAACAAGCCGCGATCGCCCAATGAATCCCAATCGTGCGATCGTAGACAGGCTCTCCCCACCACTTGGGCGTAATCCAATCACCTGTTTCAAACATCCAACGGGACTGGGTGGCATACCATCCCTCATCATGGGCCATCAGGCTTTGTTGTCCGTTTGTAGCAATCAGCAACAGCCCAATCCATAGGGTCAGGGTAATGTGAGGTAGCCAAGCCTTGAGATTGGGATACTTTTGCTCGAATATAGGGATTAAATTCATTTGGCTGTATTTAGCGTTCGTTGGGGCGGCTCATTTGCTCTAGATTCAACACTTCTGCCAACTGTGCTTCTGACATCAGACCGCGTTCTAGGACAATTTGCCGCAGCGATTTGCCCGAAGAAAGAGATTCCTTGGCAATGTCAGCAGAGTTGAGATAACCGATGTGGGTGTTGAGCGCAGTCACCAGAGATAGACTTCCCTCAGCATAGTCAAGGCAGCGATCGCGCATCACTGTAATTCCATTCACGCACTTGATCGCCAGACTATCGAGCGCATTTCCTAAAATCTCAATACTATGGATCAAGTCGTAGGCAATGAGCGGCATCATCACATTCAGTTCTAACTGTCCTGCTTGGGCGGCAAGGGCGATCGCGGCATCATAGCCCATCACCTGATAGCAGACCATATTCGTCATTTCGGCAATTACGGGATTGTATTTGCCCGGCATGATTGAGGAGCCTGGTTGCACAGGGGGAAGTTGAATTTCCTTTAAGCCAGTTTTGGGGCCCGAATCCATCAAGCGTAAATCGTTCGCGAGTTTTACACAGTCCTGTGCCAAATTGCGCAACGAGCCTGACACCGCCACAAAGGGAGCCATACTTTGCATGGCTGCCATCAAGTTTGTGGCAGGACGCAGTTCAAAGCCTGTGATTTCTGATAGCTTCTCGGCAACGCGATCGCAATATTGAGGATGGGTATTTAGCCCAGTTCCCGACGCACTGCCTCCTAAGCCCAGTCGCTTTAGATCGTCTGCAGCAGTTTGAATGCGTTTGTAGTGACTGCCAATAATCTGGGCATAGGCAAGAAATTCGTCACCCAGACGCACAGGCACAGCATCTTGGAGATGGGTGCGCCCTGACTTAATTACGTCAGCAAATTCAATGGCTTTGAGATGCAGTTCGTTACTCAGGTTCGAGAGGGCAGGATAGAGATAACGCTCCAAGGCGATTAAAGCACCAATCCGAATCGCCGTAGGAATGACATCGTTGGTAGACTGTCCGTAGTTGACATGATCGTTGGGACTAATGCGGGCATAGTTACCCTTGACATCCCCAAAAATCTCTAAGGCGCGATTTGCCAGCACTTCATTCACATTCATATGATGGGAAGTCCCTGCCCCCGCTTGGTAGATATCTACCACAAACTGATCGCGGAGCTTGCCATCTAAAATCTCATCGCAGGCGGCAGCGATCGTCATGCCCATGTCAATCGGAATGCAGCCCAGCTCAGCATTTACCAGTGCCGTTGCCATTTTGATCATGAGACAGGCATCGACATAAACGGGGAGGGGCTTAATACCGCTGATCTCAAAATTTGCGATCGCTCTAGCAGTTTGAATTCCGTAATAAGCAGTCTGGGGAATCTGCATTTCCCCCATCGAGTCGCGTTCGATTCTATATGCGTTCATGTTTTTGCGATCGCCTACCAAGCTATCAGCCTTTAGCTATTTAGAAAAATTCAGCAATCAAACAGCTAATGACCAGAACATCTTCATTCTCAAGTTTTTAGGTTGCGATCGTCAAGGATGGACTGGCTTAGATTGGAATTCTTAAGTATTCAGGGAAGGTTCTTATATATTTCTTTTATATTTCTTTAATGGGGAGCAACCTGTTCTGGCGCAGGGGAAGATCCTTGAAGCGCTTTTTCCGCCGATTGTTCTGCCCGCAAGCTATCGGTTACGCCTTTAATCGCACTGGCGATCGGTACGGCAATCACCAATCCTAAGGGCCCCCCAAGCTGTAGACCTAGAAGCAAAGACACCAAAATCCAAGCAGGATTTAGTCCCGTGAGATTGCCAAGAATTCTCGGTGCGACGAGATTAGAGATGATCTGATCGACGGCTACAGCCGTAATTAAAAATTTAATCCCCAACCAAAAATTATCTAAGACGAGTAGCAGGGTAACCAGACCGATCGTAAATGCCCCGCCAAAGGGAATTAGACTGGTCAGACCCACACCAAAACCAAACAAAATCCCAAAGGGTACATCTAACAATAAGAAGGCTAGCGTGAGGCAAATCCCATTCAACGTGCCCACCGTTGCCTGCCCGACATAGTAGTTTTGAAAGTTTTGTCGCAGCGATGTTTGCACCTGCGTCCCTAGGTGGGTAGGCAGCCACTGAAAGATCCCCTGCCAGATGCGATCGCCATTGGAAAGAAAATAAAAGGCTAGAACTAGAGTCAGTAACACATTAACCGCACTGCCCACCGTGTCTAAAGCAATACCAAGAGTCTTGCCTGCAAAGGTTTGCAACTGTCCTGACAAGCGATCGGTGATTTGAATGGCAATCCCGCTGAGGTCAACGCGAATGTTTTGAGAATCCGCCCAAGCTTGAAGGGCGGTAAGTTGAAAAGCTCCCGAATCCAGCCAACTCGGTAAGCGCTTTACCAGTTCGCTCAACTGCCCGATCGCGATCGGAACCACCGTAATCCCCACACCAATGAAAATCGATAAAGCCAGCAAAAACACCAAAATCACGGCATTGCTGCGCTTTGCACCCCGCGAGACCAAGAGTTGTACGGCAAAATTGAGCAAAAAGGCAAGAATGGCAGCCGTAATTAAAATACTGGCGATCGGTTGAAAAAACTGAAATGTTTTCAGTACTAACCAACCATTGAGAATAATCAACGGGAAGATCAGCCAAAAATTTAATCGTTTTAGCAGTGGGTTATCCGTTGCCATAGCGCAGATTTAAGGTAAAGGGTGATTGGTTATCGGTTATCGGTTATCGGTTATCGGTTATTGGATTGTATCTGTATTTAGACTTGCCAAAGACCAATTTCTACTCTCCGATTTCCACTCTAAAAAGCTAATAGTCTCTTAACTGACAACTGACAACTGACAACTGACAACTGACAACTGACAACTGACAACTGACAACTGA
>NZ_JAZBJZ010000108.1:0-18805 GCF_036349135.1 Tumidithrix elongata BACA0141 | reverse complement strand
TAATGCTGAAGAGACTTGCAGCCACTTCTTAAGATCTCAAATGGGTTCTATAGAAACGGCTGGAATAATAAGGGTTACTTGATTTCTTCTCACAGTATACAGAATGCAATATGGCAGATTTCCGTAGATGCCTTCAGTGCGAAAGGGAAAATGTATATCGAGTCAGACGACAATTTTTGGATCGCTACATTTCCAATTTTGAATTTTTCCCTATAGGCAGGATGAGAAGCAAAGTGAATATAAGGTATCAGAGTAAATTTCAGTTGGAATATAAACTGGGTAATAGTTTGTTATGCCTGGGCGCGACGATAGTATCTTCTACACTCGTTGTAGGCATTGCTCAAGCCAAAAAGCCACCCGCTGCCAATAAAACCGATTCTGGTTTGATTCGAGCGATCGGTAACGATCCGATGACTCGGCGTCCGCTAGACCAGACTATTACCGTGCCAGCAACATCAAACGAATCGGTGCTGCTTCAAAGAATTAACCAAGAGAAGATCTCGCCTCCTTCCAAAAAAACATCGCAGAATGTTACATCCGTATCGCATCTGAGCGATATCCGCCCCACTGATTGGGCATTTACTGCTTTGCAATCTCTGGTCGAGCGCTATGGTTGCATCGCAGGTTATCCAGATCGCACCTATCGCGGCAACCGCGCCCTCAGTCGCTATGAATTTGCCGTTGGTTTGAATGCTTGTCTAGACAAAATTAACGAAATTATCTCTGCTGGGTTAACAGACAAAGTCAGCAAAGAAGACCTCGCTACATTGAAAAAGCTGCAAGAAGAGTTTGCGTCTGAAATTGCAACCCTGCACGGACGGGTAGATGCACTAGAAGCCAAAACTACAAAAATGGAGGCACAACAGTTTTCTACAACGACTAAACTTTCTGGACAGACAGTCTTTATATTGAATGGAAGTATTCCGCTTACCCCTAGTTCTTCGACTCCCGTTCCAGCAACAAATTTGACATTTCGCGGAAGCACCCAGATCAGCTTGTTAACGCGGTTTTCTGACAATAGTACCTTGTTTACGAGTTTTCAAGCAAGTTTTCAATCAGCAGCTTTAACTGACCTCCATTACACCTTTTATCCTGTGGGCGATCGCCTTAAAATCATGGTCGGTACGAATGGAGTCAATGCCATTAGCGTGTTCCAAGGTACAAACCGAATTCAGACTGAAGGCAGTGGTCCCATTGCTCTTTTTTCTCAGCGCAACCCCATCATCGGTCTCAATGCTGGAGATGCAGGTTTGGGTTTAATTTGGCGAATTAGCAGAGACTTGAGCTTGCATGGTGTTTATTCCGCTGGAAATGCTGCGAGTGCCTCTGGGGATGGTGGTTTGTTTGGCGGTCCGACCTCAATAGGGGTTCAGCTTGCAGCGACCCTCTTCGATGGCGTTGGTGCAGGACTTTACTATCTCAATTCCTATGGTCCACTCGATCAGTTTCTTGGCATTCCCTTTTCTACAAATGTGGCTTTAAACTTTAATACCAACGCTTTTGGTGGTTCGTTGGGTTGGCGAGCAACCGACAAGTTAAACTTCGGCGGTTGGGTCGGATTTACTACTTCTACCATTCAGAATGCGAGTTTCTTTGGGTCGGTCAGCACGTTTAACTGGATAACCTATGTCAATTTCCTGCATTTATTTAAAGAAGGCGACCAAGCTGGGTTATCTGTCGGGCAACCTCCCAACATATCGAACAGCAACCTCAGCGGCAATATCAACCTTCCTAACTTATTGAGATACCAGGTTGATTTTTTCTATCGCTACCCCATTTCTAAAAATATCAGCATTACGCCCGGAGTGGGGTTTGTGTTTAATTCCGGGAATACTGCGAGCAGCGGCACGGTGACGACTGGAACGCTTCGCACCACGTTTAGTTTCTAGTCTTGGCGATCGCTTTTCTTAAGTTTTTTACAAAAGAAATTAATACCAATTTAAAGACCGAGGATAATACTCCTACCTCGGCAAGATGACGGTCATTTTTGTGCCGCGATCGAGCTCGCTCTCAACTTGGATTTTCCCGCCATGTAAGTCGATCACCTGCTTCACAATCGATAGACCTAAGCCCGCACCTGGCGAACCGGGAATACTATTGGCATTACTAGCGCGGTAAAACTTATCAAAGATTTTAGGTCGATCTTCTTCTGGAATCCCAATGCCGCGATCGCAAATTCGAAAACTGACGAAACTTGGTTGAGCCGTAACGATAATCTGCACTTCTCCCCCTTCTGGAGAATAGCGAATGGCATTCACAAATAAATGGGTTAGGGCTTGTTCCAATAGCCCCATGTCGATGGGTATGGTAGAGGAGATTTCTTCAGCCTGAAATTGTAGTTCGTGCTTTTCCTCTTTGAGAAACTGCCATTCTGCCACCAATCGCTGGCAGAAGCTTACAAAGTCTACGGATGTTGTATGAAAGAGAATATTCCCCGACTCGCTGCGGTTGATTGTGAGAGCATCATCCAAGATACGGGTAATGCGTTTGACATTTGCTCTGATTTGAGAGAACTTCCGCGATCGCTTCTCAGATTCGGGAAGATCGGGCTTCATTTCCAAAAATTCTGAGGCAAGCGATATGAGGGATAAGGGCGTGCGGAATTCATGGGAGAGCGTATTTATCAAACGGGATTTCATGTCGCTAAGTTCTTTCTCTTTGGCAAGAGATTGGCGCACTTGTCCCTCTGCCTTTTTACGTTCCTCCACTTCAAACTGTAAGCGCTGTAAGGCAGCTTCTAATTCCTGCGTCCGAGCTTGTACGTGCAGTTCTAAGGTGTAATTGGTTTCTTCTAGTTGACGGTAAACTTGGGATTGTTTCAAGAGTCGTCGCACGCGATGCAACAGTACTGGCCAGTGGATGGGTTTTGTCACATAGTCCGTTGCGCCAGAATTAAAGGCAAGATCGACGGATTTTTTGTCATCTAGTCCTGTAATCATCAATACAGGAGCATGATGATTTTCTGGGAGAGTTTGCAATCGCTTACAACACTCAAACCCATTCATCTCAGGCATTACAGCGTCTAGTAAGACGATATCTGGTTGTAATCGCACATAGGTAAGTAAACACTCTTCGCCATTGGAAGTCTCAACGACCTGATAACCTGATTCTTCCATCACTCTGCGAATCTGCATTCGCATGAGACTCTCATCATCTGCAATTAAAACTAGCGCAGGCTCAAATTGCTGAGATTTGGGGCTTAAACTGTTTATCATGGTTTACTTATGGCTGATATCTCTGACGCTCAATCAGTAATGCCTCTTTTGTTTCAAGATATTGGATCTCCATCTCCTGTAATAGTACTTTAGCTTGAGATTTAATACTATCCGATTTGTCGATCGCTTCTAGCTGTTGACAATAATTGGCAAGTCCACAAGCGCCTACCGAAACGCTATTGGATTTGAGGGTATGTGCAGCTCTTTGCAAGGCATTTAGATCTGAATCCGCGATCGCATTTTGAATTGCCTCAATTAGATTGGGAGTTGCTTCTAGATAGCAATCGATCATTTCCACTAAAAATGCCTCAGGTTCAGCGCCTGCTAGGGCAAAAATCTCTTGTAAAAAAGATCGATCTAGAACCGGCGAACTATCGTTTTCATCATTGACAGTATCGTTATTCATATCGTAACTGACCCCATCATTTTCAAACCCTTAAAATATCAGCGATCCATAGGTATAGGTAGGTTTTGAGCTTTAGAAAAGGGGACTGACCTTTCCCTTTAGACCCTCAGGCTTTGTGAGTCCTGAACTGGCAAGATTTACTACCCCTATAACCCACGATCATTACATTTCTCAGAGACTTGAACCTCATGCGATCGGTTGAGTGCGATGACCCGATAGGGTGAGGTCGATGGGTGAATGTTTGTTTATACGATCTAATAATATATCTAAAAAAAATCAGATAACAGTGGATCCTATGCCTTAGCACTTTTAGCTTGGGATTTGCGCCCCAAGAGCCAATAGGTTGGCATTGCGCCCCTACCCTTGATCGCGATCGCACCGCGTTCTTCAAACTCATATTTATGATTGAGGTGAGCATAGGTTTGTTCGGTTACCTGAATTTTACCCATTTCTCCCTGTGATTCCATCCGACTGGCAATATTCACGGTGTCGCCCCAGAGATCGTAGATAAATTTTCTCGTACCAATCACGCCCGCCACAACCATACCCGTATTGATGCCTACACGAATCTCTAGTGGCTTTCCTGTAAGCACCTGAAGCTCGGTAATTTTTCCCAACATATCTAGAGCCATCTCTGCGATCGCTTCGGCATGATCGGCACGGGGAACTGGCACGCCCCCCGCCACCATATAGGCATCGCCGATCGTTTTAATTTTCTCTAGACCATAGGTAGCACAGAGCCGATCGAAGGTAGAGAAAATCAGATTTAACAGGCTGACCACATCTTGGGGCGATAGTTCGGCAGAGAGGTTGGTGAAGTTCACGAGATCGGCAAACAGTACCGTTACGGCTTCAAAGCTATCGGCAATCACGCTTTGCCCCTCTTTAAGTTGATCGGCGATCGCTTTGGGTAAAACATTGAGCAACAACTGCTCTGACTTTTCCTGTTCTATTTGCAGGGCTTCCTGTGCTAATTTGCGCTCGGTGATATCTTCTAAGACACCCAAGATTCCAATCACTTCCCCTCGGTCGTTTTGAATGGGGATCTTACTAATGTCTAACCAAACGGTTTTTCCTTCTTGGTCGGGATTGACCTTAGCTTGAACGATATGTAGTTGGGGAGTATTGGTTTCTAAAATATAACGGTCTTGGGCGCGAAATTCCTCAGCCATCTCCCGATCGAGCAGCAGGTCATAATCTGTTTTACCAATCACAAAGCCCGAATCATCGATTTCTGAGGCGATCGCCCAGTTTTTATTACAACCGCGAAACACCAGATCGGTATCCTTCCAAAATACCTGTTGGGGAATGTTATTGAGAATTAAACGGAGATAGGCTTCTTGTGCTTTTAAAGCGGCTTCGCTAACCTGTAAAGCCTCCGCCGTAGATTTATATTCAAGGGTTCGCTGCTCTACCTTTTGCTCTAAGGCTTCATTGCTTTGGGCTAACGCCGTAAACGATTCCTGTAATTGACCTGCCATCTGATTAAAAGATACGGCTAGGGCGGCGAGTTCTTGGACGCTTTCGACTTTCACGGTTTGATTGAGTTCTCCCTGTGCGATCGCTCTAGAGGCATCCCGCAAACGCAAGATGGGTTGAGCAATCCAGCGAGAGGTAAAGATTCCCACAATCGTTGCTAAGACCAGTGCCAACCCGCATAAAAGGATGGTCGAACGTGTATTGGCGTTGATTTGATCGATAAAGTCCCTTTCTGGAACCACCACAACCAAGAACCAATCTAAGCCTTTGAGATCGGTAATGCGGGTGATTTGAACAAACTGGCGATCGCCCCCGAGGTCAACCGTAACTTGTTCGGGTTGTTGAATTGCCGTTAGGTCTGGAAACTTCTGAGTAACTTGTAGCGCTACAGCGCGCAGCATTTGATTATTGCTCTGGATTGCCTTGATCTGCTGCTGTCCCGTCGCAGTCGTCATAAAGGGGGGCTCGGCTGTGGAGGTAGCCACGAGATTTCCTGATGCCTCAATTACAAATGCTTGACCTGTTTCGCTGATTTTGAGACTTCTGAGAAAGTCACTGAGTTGGGAAAGTGTCACATCAAAGGCAAACACGCCGAGCAAGTCACCCGTACTCCCATAAATGGGCTGTACTGCGGTGATGCCCAAAATGGGGCGCGCGGCAAACATGTAGATGGGACTCCAGGCTGCCTGACGCTTTTGCTCTGCCGTTTTGTACCAAATCCGCGTGCGAGAGTCGTATGGGCTAGATTTCAGCAATGCCAAGCGTTTGCCCCGTTCGTCTAGGCTAAAGACCTGCCGCTGATCGTTCGTCGTGCGATCGCGAATTAATTCTGTTAATCCGCCATTCTGTAAACGTCCAACCCCAATAAAATCACCCTTGGGGTTGCCAAAATAAAGCAGATCGATCGTAGAAATCTGTCGAGCCTGCAGCCAAAACAGGGTTTTTAAGCGATCGAAATCCTCTAAATTGATATTGCCAGCCTGCACCATTGCCTGTTGCACTTGCAAGATTACATGGGGCGTGTTGGTATATTCCCGCACATGGGTTTCGATGTTACGGGTAACTGCTTGACTGAGGCGGGGTGCTAGCTCGTTAATCGCTTCTTGTCCATTTCGTACCGATAACCAGCCCGTTAAGCCTACAGCCGCGACAATTTGAACAACAAATGGCACTATCAGAATAGCTCTTAAAGAGGGGAGCTTTCTGTTTGGCTGATAGGTTGTCTCTTGAAGCCGACTATCTAAATGGTTGCTCGATGACATGGAGATGACATGGAGATTATCTTCGCTATGCGTTCCGCCGCAAGGAGATAGTGAGAAAATAGCATCATAGCAATGAACATACCCATGCACTCACTTTAGTACACCGTACTTATCCAAAAGTAGGGTAATTTCATCAATCAATTGCGGGCAACTATGGGCACCTTTCTGTAGGATTTTTTGGACAGTGCCCCCCAATCGCAATTTATCTTCTTGGGATAAGTCCTTAGCGGTAACTACGACGATTGGCATCTGAGGTATATCACGTTGCTGGCGCAAACGATTGATAAACTCAAAACCATCCATTTCAGGCATCATTAAATCTAACAGGATCAGTTGCGGTGAGACTTGAGACACAATTTCTAGCGCCTCATACCCATCCTTTGCGGATAAGAGCCTGCAATTCTCTTTTTCTAGCATGCGAACGATCATTTGCCGAACATTCGCATCATCTTCAACCACCAAAATGCAAGGTTTCTCAGAGTTGGGTAAGATTTTGGAACCCTTAAGATTACTTTGGTTTGATACGATTTCAAGGGAACGATATTTATTTACCGTTGAAATGAGGCGATCGCGGTTAATCGGTTTAATTAAATAATCCGTAGCACCCAAGGTATAGCCACAATCTCGATCGTCCATAATTGTCAACATTACAACTGGAATGCTGGCAGTGTCAGGATCGGCTTTGAGAGCTGTGAGCACTTCCCAACCATTCATGCTGGGCATCATCACATCAAGAATAATAGCGCTGGGTTTGATTTCCTGTGCTAGTTTCACCCCATCTTTACCTTCAAAGGCAGAGTAGACAAATAGTCCCATCTTTCCTAAGGCTCTCTCTAAAAGTTGGTGTACGACCAAATCGTCATCGATCACCAAAATCGAAGGGAGGGATTTTACTGTCTCAGG
Organism: Tumidithrix elongata BACA0141; assembly: GCF_036349135.1. NCBI lineage: Bacteria > Bacillati > Cyanobacteriota > Cyanophyceae > Pseudanabaenales > Pseudanabaenaceae > Tumidithrix > Tumidithrix elongata. The sequence goes on along the minus strand of NZ_JAZBJZ010000108.1, from coordinate 11,540 downwards.
GGCTGCAATCAGCATCGGAGAAGTAACGGATTTATTAGGTTGTTCGGGTAAGCGAATTCTAAAGACAGAGCCTTTTCCCAATTCGCTTTCGACAAAGATATCTCCCCCCATCATCCGACAGAGCCTTTGACTAATTGCCAACCCCAAACCAGTGCCACCAAACTGACGGGTTGTAGAACTATCGGCTTGGGTAAAAGGATGGAACAGGCGTTCGAGCTGGCTAGGGCTAATCCCGATCCCTGAATCCTTAACACTGAAATTAATCCAAGCGCGATCGCTGTCTACTTCGCGCTGAACCTGAATCGCAATGGTTCCTTTTTGGGTGAATTTGCAGGCATTACTCAGTAGATTAAATAGGGATTGGCGTAATCTCGTTACATCCGATTCCATGATGTTAACTTGGCGATCGTAGTCTAAAACGAGGGTATTGGCATTTTTCTCTAGCAGGGGGTGAATCATATTCACCGTGTCATTAACAAGGCTCAACACATCAAAGCGTTCCACAAACATCTCCATTTTGCCCGCCTCAATTTTTGACATATCGAGAATGTCATTAATGACGCTAAGTAGATGTTTGCCTGCGGTATAAATTTTCTGGAGATCGTCTCGAAAATCTTCTAGTCCTAAATCGTCGGCATCTTCTTGCAGCATCTCACTGTAGCCAATGATTGCATTTAGGGGCGTGCGCAACTCATGGCTCATATTGGCAACAAAGGCACTCTTGGTACGATTGGCTTCTAAGGCTTCATCCCTTGCCAGAGCCAGCTCTTCGTTGACAATGCGAATTTCCTCTTCATCGCGTTTGCGGCGCATCAGTAAACCCAAATGGGTGGCGATCGCACTGATTAGACCTACCAGTTGCTGATCTTCATCATTGGGGGTATTCATAAAAAACGCGATCACTGCAACCACCTTGGTCTCAGCCAAGATCGGAATCGCTAAACCCGCATTGAGACCTGCCTCTAAGGCAACAAACTTTCGCAAAAAACCGAGTTCTGTTTCTTGGGAGATATCCCATATCCATTCAGGATGCTTATATTCCCAAACGCGCCCAGGAAAGCCAATCCCTGTGGGGAATACCATGTGTTGGCTGAGCCGATAAAACTCTTCCATGCCATCGATACTACAATACCAAGCGGGACTGTGTTTGAGGTGTAAGCCATTCGTACTAGGTATCCAGGCTTCGCCCACTACCCAACCCGTAAACTCACAAATTTTGCGAAGGGCAATTTCTAGTGCTGTATTGAAATCCTTAGCAACGCTAATTTCCATCGTCATCGTTTGTAAGAGCTTGACTTCCTCCTCCGCTCGCTTGCGCTGGGTAATATCCTGCACCGTGCCTTCAAAGCCTATTAGCTCCCCTTCTTCATTGTGAATAGCTCTCACATTCTCTGAAATCCAGATCTTCGTACCATCTCGACGATAGATCTGCGATTCAAAATTTGAGATGGTTTTATGTGCTCTGACTAGATCGATAAACTCTTGCCGACGATTGGGACTGACGTAGAGCTGATGCCCAATATTCGTAATATTTTGGGTCAGTTGTTGTGGAGACTCATAGCCATAGATCGTTGCCAACATAGGGTTTGCAATCAAATAATAGCCATTGAGCGTGGTTTGAAAAATCCCTTCCACCGAATTCTCAAAAATGCTGCGATATCTCGCTTCGGCATCCTTTAGATCGGTTTCCAACTGTGAAGTGCGCATCCTCAATAAATTGTAGGTTTTCACAGCCTGTTGAATTGTATTGATCAGTTCTTCTTGTTTATAGGGTTTGGTTAAAAATTTGAATACCTTAGAAGAGTTAATCGCTTCGACCAAATCCTGCACATCGGTATGGGCAGTTAAAAGAATTCTGATCGTGTCTGGATAGATTACAGCTACACGGCTAAATAACTCCGTACCAGTCATCATAGGCATGCGCTGATCGGAAATGATTACTGCGATGTCTTCTTCTTTTGCGAGCAAGTCCAGAGCCTCTAGCCCATTATTTGCCTTAAATACCTTGTAGTCTTTGTACAAAGTTCGATGTAATAGATCGAGATTGTCTGCCTCATCATCAATAATGAGTAGTTTCGGCTTGGAGGAGAGTTGGGCTTGCATACGCTATGGGGCTAAAATTGTTAGCTATGTACTAGCTTAGGAAAGTTGTGATGCGAGTTATTGTAACGGGGGCTACTGGATTTGTAGGAGTTAGGTTAGTTGAGCAGTTACACTTACTTGGCAATCAAGTTGTGGTATTGGCTCGTAACCCCGAAAAAGCAACACGCCAGTTCCCCAAGGAATTTTTCCCAAATGTTGAAATTGTGGGCTATACGCCTCTAAAGCTAGGTACTTGGACGAGTGCAATCTCTGGATGCGACGCTGTCGTCAACTTAGCGGGTACTCCGATTGTCGAAAAACGCTGGAGTGAAAAGCGCAAACAAGAAATTATTGAAAGTCGGGCTGCAACCACCAAGGTTTTAGTTGAGGCAATTCAAGCCGCAGCCGTGAAGCCTAAGGTTCTAGTGAGTGGTAGTGCGATCGGCTATTACGGTGATGATGAGACCCAAAGTTTTGATGAGTATAGTTTTGAGGGACAAGGCTTTTTAGCAGAGGTCTGTCAGGCTTGGGAAGCGGCGGCGAATCCAGTCACAAATTTTGGGGTGCGCTTGGTCAAGCTAAGAATTGGCATCGTGCTTGCCTATGGTGGCACGTTAGGAAAAATCTTGCCGCTATTTCAGTTGGGGATCGGTGGCAAAATTGGATCGGGGAAACAGTGGTTCTCGTGGATTCATCGCGACGATTTGGTCAGTTTGATTTTGTTTGCGATCGCCAATAGTCAGATTGTAGGCGTTCTGAACGCCACAGCCCCAAACCCAGTCACCAACGAGGAGCTGACAAAGACTCTGGCAAAAGTAGTGGGTCGTCCCGCGCTCTTACCAGTACCTGCGGCAGCTTTATTAATTTTGCTAGGCGAATCTGCGACCTTAATCTTAGGCGGTCAAAAGGTCTTGCCGCAAAAAGCCACCCTTAACCGCTTCTCATTTGCTTATCCCGCTCTAGAGTCAGCCTTACGACAGATTTTAGGATAGGAAGGATTAACTCCCATCGTAGGGGCAATGCATGCATTGCCCCTACGATAGCGATCGGGCAGATAGATCGAAGCCTTTCGGATCGATGATGGGCATATACACTTCGACTTAAAAAACGGAAAGAATTCATTCGCTTCTTGATGGATATAAATTTATGAGCGCACAAAACTGGACAGATATTCTCAAACAACTGATCGAAAAACGATCGCTTACTGCGGAACAGGCTACGGCTTTGATGCAGGGATGGCTAGATGGCGCGATCGCACCCGAACAATCAGGGGCAATTCTCACAGCTTTACAATGTAAGGGCGTCGATGCGGTAGAACTAGCTGCGATCGCTGGAGTATTGCAAAATTCCGCTGTGAGCGTTGGGGATGGGGCAACGAGCAATCCTAACTATCTATTGGATACCTGTGGAACGGGTGGGGATGGCGCTGAGACCTTTAATATTTCGACAGCGGTGGCATTTGTGGCGGCGGCAGCAGGAGTTCCTGTAGCGAAACATGGCAATCGAGCTGTTTCGAGTCGTTCGGGTTCTGCGGATGTGTTGGAAGCTTTGGGCATTAATCTGGGCGCACCCACGGATAAGATTCACGCGGCGATCGCATCTGTCGGCATCACCTTCCTATTTGCACCTCATTGGCATCCTGCCATGAAAGCCGTGGCGACGGTTCGCCGCAGTCTGGGCATTCGCACTGTGTTTAATTTGATTGGCCCTTTGGTAAATCCACTCAATCCCTCAGCGCAGGTTTTGGGCGTTTACGATCGCCAACTCACCCATGTGGTCGCTGAGGCGTTGCGCTTACTCGGTCGTCAACGAGCAGTAGTACTCCACAGTCGCGAGGGCATGGATGAAGCAGGTTTGGGCGATATTACCGATATTTCCTTTTTGCAAGATGGTGTGGTGACGGAAGAAGCGATCGCGCCGCAAAGTTTTGGATTGGCTCATGCAGCGATCGCTTTCCTGAAAGGTGGAAACGTGCAAGAGAATGCCGAAATCTTACGCGCAGTTCTGCAAGGAAAGGGAACGCAAGCCCAGATGGATTGTGTTGCCCTCAATAGCGGACTGGCTTTGCGCGTGGCAGGTGTTGCAACAACATGGGCAGAGGGCGTAGAGAAGGCTGCGGCGATCGTGCATAGTGGTGCGGCGTGGCAGAAAGTTGAGAATCTAGTGAAATTTTTGGAATAAACATTTATGTTGCCATAGAGCGAAAAGACCGCACTCTGCGCGGAATCCAAAACTCGATCTGTAGCAAGTTTTAGAGAAATTGGTATTAAATATCACGGGTAAGGAGCTATTTCGTGACTGGCTGAATGTATCGAGCGTTAGCCCTTACATAACACTTGTCATCTAGGTTCCTTCCCCTCACTGGCATCCAAGGCTTTCCATTGCTATCGATCGCATTAATCAGAACCTCATCTGAGCCCCCTCGCCAGACTTCTACCTCTAAAAGATCTCCTTCTTGATAAATGCGATAGACAGGACTATTGAGGCTAGGCTGGCGACGACAATTTAACCAAGTAGCAACCACTGTCCACAACGATCCGGGGCTGAGCTTGTTTTGACGAGATGCTGCTTGAACGGGCGTTTCATTTTTGTAATAGTCACCGTAGCGATCGCCCTCAGGGATTGATTGTGCTGAGGCTGGAGCAGGCAGTAGCATCAAGAGAAATATAGAATAGGCAGCCCATTGACATCGTGTTTTTACCCTACTGGGTTGCATTGGGTACTTACCTTGGCTGAGACAGGAGGCATCCATATGTTTGAGACGCTACGATAATCATTCTAGACATAAAGAATTGAGGTATGGCGATCGCGTTCGATCGCTAGGATTGTATTCTCTTCAAACGGTAGCCATGCGGCATTCTCAAACAATGGTTCAGAAGCTACAATCGCTGCATTAGGAAGGCGGGAATCTTGCTTTAACCAATAGAGCGATGGTGCAGGGGAATGGGTAGCACAGCGCGAAGCAACCAATTGATGACCGTCACTAATTACCACGTTTAGCGAAGCCGATACGCCAAATTCTCTTGCCCAAATCAAGATCTGGATCAATGTCTTTTGCAACGCTTCGGCTAAATTTGCTTTACCTAAAAGCTCTAGATTTGACAAAAGCAACGCGAAGATATGCTCAGAATCGGTCGTGCCGTGAATGCCCTGATAAAACTGGTCGCTAAGTTGGTTGCGAATTGGACGATAAAGCGATCGCCGAAAATTATCAATAAAGCCGTTATGAATACAGAGAATTTGCTCGTGGCGAAAGGGCTGACAATTGCTCAAGTCTACGGCGAGTCCGGGGGTAGCACTACGCACATTCGCTAGTACGCAACCCGACTCAATATAGCGGCTCAGATGGGGCAGGTTAATGTCGTTCCAAATCGGTAAGGTGTTTTTATAGATATAGGGCTCGGTAGCATATTGGGCTGAGTTTTGGTCAGCATGGTGAGCGTGATACCAACCAATGCCAAACCCATCTGCATTTAAAAGCCCTGCGGTCATTTCGCGCGGCTGATAGCTCTGTACGATGAGAGAATGCTCGGGAGCCTCTAACACATTGGTTAGCAAGGTAGGTTGGCCAAAGTAGCCAAGTAAGCGACACATGATGTATTTACTGAATTTAGAAATATTTCGACGGATCCACGTTCATTCATAAGCGATCGCCGAATATATTAGTGTAGCGAGTTTTGCCAAAACTTGGGAATTGATGCGTGAGTAGAAATGCTTGGTTTTGGTTTCGCTCAGCCAATCAATCGAATTCAGACAATCTCAATTTCACCCCCCTCGGGTAAATATTGCGGGAAATCAGCCTATTTTTTGCGCGACATGCAAAGCTGAGACATAGGAAAGTGGAAGGCGATCGCCACAGATTTTTTCTAATTCTGCTCTTAACCCTTCAAACAGAGTATTTCTGGTTTCGGGATCTAGCACGATGTAGGCGGATAGCGTACTCAAAAGCGCGAGATAGTCATCGAGGCTATAGGTGACTTCACATACCAACTTGTCATAGACCAAATTTGTAAACCGACCAGAGTCGAGAATGCCCTGACCAAATTTGCCAAAGTGGTCGATCTGAGTTTCCACTGGCTCGTATCGCGCATAGGGGGGAATCGAAGGAGCTAAGTTTTGGTAAACCCGATCCAAATCTTGATAGATCTCGTAGCTTAGTTGGGGTGGGGTATTCCACAACAAAATCAGCGCACCCTTTTCTTTTAAGGCAGTCCATGTTTTGGGATAGGCAACCTCAGGTGGAATCCAATGCCAAGAGGTCGCAGCAAGAACGGCATCAAAGCGATTCCCTATTTCCTTCGGAAACGCTTCGCGATCGGGATGCATACTGCCGCTTTCTACTTCCCACTCTTCAAACGAGATATTTTGAATTTCTACATTCGGATATTGGGCACAGTTCTCTTTGGCAATCTGACTCGCCTCTAGATTGGGTTCGAGGCTAACCATAGAGAAACCCAATTGGGCAAATGGGAGCGTTGCGATGCCAGGACCACAGCCGAGTTCTAAGATTTTGGCGGGAACCGACGCATGAGTGGATAAGTTCGCATGTTCGATCGCACGCGCGATGATTGCTGCGGGATAGCGGGGTCTGACGCGATTGTAGTTCTCTGCGATCTCGCCGTACCAAGTTTTTCTTTGAGCTAGGTCTTTCCCGTGAAAGTCTTTGAGTAGTTGACTCCAATCTTGCATAATTTTTGCTACAACCCGATCAAAATTCTGCCACTATTCTAGCTGCTCCAGTCGTAGGAGAGCAAACCGCTATCTAATTTGTCTTGAATGAGTTGCCGCACAAGTGCCAACTCTTCCACTAAGACCTTGCCATCGGCATGAATCGTGCGATCGATTAACTCCATTTCGTACTGAGAAATTTTGCCATCGGCGATCGCGCGATCGATGACTGCATGCAGTTTCTTTAGGCTTTGCAATTCATCAGGCGTCAATTCTGCATGGTTAGGACGTTCGATTAACATGTTCTTGCCTCCAAATTCATCTAAATTCTCCAAATAACGAAGTTCATTTCTTGCTTTTAGGATCTGCTCGTTCGTGCAACTCGTCAATCAGCCTCGGATTTAGCCAAAAAGCTTGGCTCACAAAAGCGCGATCGCACCTTCATGAGCCGTAGCAATATATTTTTCGCATTCTTTTCTTCACTCCTTCTCGAAATTGGTTTGAAATCGGCTCAGAATTAGCCCTTACCTCTCACCGATGCTTGCAGGGATTCTTTTGCGATCGTTCTCGTATAACATTGCTACCTGCTATGATTCCAATGGGAACCGAATGAGACCTTTTAACAAAGTCTGGCACAAAAGTTCGCCACAGTGGAACTTGTTTGTTTATCGTAGTTGTAACTGTTTATCTTCATAGACAGGGATTTATCCCAATGCCTACAAACTTACCGTCACGGCAATCAATACCATCACCACAACCATAAACATTGCGGTAAAGATTGTATTGACAATACGACGTTGCGATTCGGCTGTAGCTGGATCTTCTTCAGTAATCTTAGGAAGAATCGCGTAGTTGTTGAGCAGACCCGTTTCATCCATTGTATAGCCAAGGGGCAGATGCTCTAGGGGTATTTCGCTTTCTTCAGCAGAGAGTGGTTCAGAGCCAGCAATAGGACGATCTGCTTCTGCAATTTCTTGAGGTTGCATGGTAAGCATATTCATTTCCCTCTCAGTTCTATACAAAGATTATAGCATGTTCCTCATCAATCCCCATGTTAATAAATGTATGCAGGAACTAGGTTTCAGCGCATTTCGGATTTGGTTTTGAATGAGGAAATGGCAGTGATTTCAAAGGATATAGGGTATTCCTACCTCTCAACACTTAAGTTTTATTTACCATTATGAATTTTGCCATTTTTAACGATGCGAGTTGAGTCATAATTTGGGCAGGCATAGAGAGAGGGAATCCAAATTAAGGGCTACAATATTACTGGCTTTACATAGACAAGATTTCCTATGACCTTTAACTCGTATAATGCACGGCACGAACAGGCGATCGCATGCCTAAGTAATGGAGATTATGAAACAGCAGCTAAACTATACGAGCAGGCAATTGAGATTGAGCCAGAGGTTAACCATCATTATTGGTATCTGGGGGTTTCACTGCTTTTACATGGACGAGAAGAAGAAGCCCAAATCGTATGGCAATCTGGTTTAGAGAAGGATGGATTAGAGTGGATAGAACAGGGACAATCTGAATTACTACAGGTCTTGATAACAGAGGCAGAAAAACACGAGAGGAAAAATGATTGGTCTCGAGGGTGGCTGTTGCGGATGTACATTCATGACAGCACTCCAGAAGATTTACAGAATCTATTTCAGCTAATTATTGCAGCCGACAAAGCAGGGGTTTTTGCTTCCAGCAAACATCTGTTGCTTGAAGCCATAAATCTGCTAAGACATCTAACTCCCACTGAAGTTGCTGTTCCATTTCTATTACCTGCCCTAAAACAAGTCTTGGCTGCGAATGGAGACCAAGCCCCGATCGCTGAATTTGCCCAGGCATGTCTTGAATATTACCAAGTTAGTATTTCCAATTATCCCAAATCCCCTGAATTGTATTGCGCCTTGGGAAATATTTATGCAGAACTCGATCGCGAGCAACAAGCGATCGCCGCCTATCACCAAGCCCTAGATTTAAAGCCCGACGATGCGGAATCATTTTTTGCGCTAGGAAATTTAGATTTAAAGGTAAAGCAGTACGATTTGGCAATGGCGAACTACCTTAAAGCGATCGCTTTTAATCCCAGCTTTACTAAAGCCTATGTAAACATTGCCTTCGTTTACGAACAAAAGGGCAACATTGTAGAGGCAATTAAAAATCTAGAAATAGCTGTCAGTTTTAAAGAAGAGTTTGCTCCGGCCTATCGTAATCTTGCTTCCCTATTATTCAAAAGTGGCAGGGCAAGTGAAGCAGTACCACATGCACTTAGAGCGATCGAAATTCAGCCAGACTATATATCTGCGTATCTGGATTTGTATCAAATTATGTTCGCCCAAAATCGAGTTGAAACGGCTAAACAGATCCTTCTGCGCATCGTTCGTTCTTTCAAGTCTGACCCAGATGTGTATTGGCGATTACATGGATACTTTTCGCAAGTAAGAAACTGTCTAACTGATGAAGAATATAAACTCTGGCAAGATGCAACGCTTTTCAACTGTCATTTTCACGGTAGTACCGATCCCATTCGCACCGACTTAGCATTTATCGTTACATACCTCTTTACAAGTACGCAATATGAAGCCGTAATGGCAAAATTTTTAGGATTGGAAGCATATTTGCTTTCCACCTTTGAAGCAAATGCTGAAAGTGCATTATCACTATATTTCACCTTAAACTTTTGGACTCCAAGCATCAGAGACGATCTGCCTAAAAATGCAAAACTACTCAGAGACATTGGTTCGTTATACGTTAAACACATTATCCAGCCTAGCAGTATCTATCTTCAGATGAGAGAACCTTCCTTAAGAGAAGTAGAGAAAAGAAAAAATCTAAGAATAGGTTTTCTCTCTCCCAATTTTTACCGACATGCTACTAATTGGACGAGTGGAGATATTATTTGTGCGCTGTCTCAGGTTACACCTCATATTTTTCTTTATGGTACAGATTGTATTAATGCAGACGATCGCACCGAATTATTGCAGCAGGCAGTGGAGAGATTTTATGGTTACGATTCTGATTTTGGCAGTACTCTTGGACGACTAATCGATCGGATTCATCACGACGATCTTGATATATTAATCGATCTAGACTCATCTTGTTTTCCTCGCCATGCTCAAATTTTTTATGCTCGTCCAACCACAGTTCAGATTACTTGGAACGGTTTTGATGCGCCTTTCCTGAGCAAACAGAACTATTTTTTGGGTGACTGGCACACACATCCACAGGGCAGTGAAATTCACTATTGCGAAAGGCTTTTTAGAATGCCAAATTGTTATACAGCTATTAGTGGTTTTGATTACGAGCCAATCGATCGACTGCGAGAACGCAAGCAACTAGGTATCGATCCCGAACAAATCGTATTTATGTTTGGAGCGCCTCCAAATAAGTTAAACCCCACCACAGTTAGAGCGCAGATCGAAATCCTCAAGCATGTGCCCAATGGCATACTTATCTATAAGGGGCTTGGATATAGGCAGGCAATTCAATCTCTCTACTCCCAAGAATGCGAACTCCAAGGAGTTGACTTTAAACGAATCCATTTTTCCGATTTGCTACCAACAGTAGAAATGCATAGAGCTTTCTATACGATTGGTGATGTGTTGCTTGATTCTTATCCTTTTAATGGCGGAGTTCACAGTTTAGAAGCTCTTTGGATGGAATTACCACTCATCACTTTAGCTGGAAGTCAGTTTATGTCTCGCTTGGGTCTTACATACTTAAACAACTTAGGCGTTGATACTGGAATAAGCCACAATTGGCAAGAATATGTGGAATGGGGAATTCGCTACGGACAAGACAAAGATCTACGCAATGCTGTTTGCACTCAGTTAGCCACAGCTAAAAAAACTGAATCTTTATCACCTTTATGGGATCCTACGCGATTTGCCAAAGATATGTATGCTTTGCTCTGCTCGATTGTCGAGAATCACCAAAGTACTTAAATGTATGGTGCCGATCGCCTACGAAAATATGTTGATTGCAAATATGCGGTTTATCTGATATTTGCGGGCAAGTAAAATCGATCAAAATTTGCTTCTCTAAGAGTGTAATTACTTAACGCTGGACATAGGGGCACAGCTTATGGCTAATTAGTTTAAGTTTGGGAAGACTAGACATATTGATATTGAGAGTCTCAGGGTTTAGTGAGAGGGCAGGATACCTACCCCCGCTTTTTTTGCAAGTGGAGTCAATCTATGCGCCGTAATAGAAACGTTCGTGAACTACTTTCCCGTCTTTCCATCGCTGTACAGAGACTTGATCGTGGGTGACCTTACCCCATTCTGCATGGGTATAGTCAACGAACCATTCAGAAATAATTACATCTTCACCATAGGCAACAGCTTTGACCTCTGCTCCCCGAAATTCAGTTACTTTAGAAAAGAAATCTAGTTCTCTTTCGCGATTTGCGGCTTTTCCAACGGTGGCAGGGTTCTCATTTTCTTGCATGGTGACATTTTCGCCATAGTACTTTTCAAAAGCTTCCATGGCTTTACCCTGTAAAACGAGGGTCTTGATTTCTTCAAAGTTTGCTCTCAGGTCTGTAGCTGTAATCGTACTCATGGTTTTCTCCTGTGAAGTTTTTCTTTTGGGCTCACAGGATTTATGATGATTTATTCTACTGATTTTGAGAAGATGGCAAAAGAGAATATGACTTATTCCTAATAGGAATAAATTTGAGCATTATCCCGATCGCAAAATATGCCATCTACAAAACTGCCATAATCCCCTAAGTCTTTTGGGCACCTCTAAAAATCAGTCAGAGACGAAAAACGAAAATAAAAAGAGAG
>NZ_JAZBJZ010000107.1:0-18814 GCF_036349135.1 Tumidithrix elongata BACA0141 | reverse complement strand
CCTATAACTTTGGGGGCTTTTTTTCTACCCTAAACTTCTCAAACACGCTCTAAGGGAGATTTCTAGGATATCCAACAATTCAGGCTCCCTGCCATCAATAAGCCGAACAGATTTAGGAACTCTACCATCTTCTGGATACAAATTATCACAAACAGGTCGAACCCATTTCCCAGTAGAAAGGTCAATCCCAGCAACACAGCGCTCTTTTAGTTTCCACGAGTTAGCAAGACAAACAATTCTCTTTAAAGATGACATATCTTTACATTTACCCAACTATCTTTTAGGTATTCAGCCACTAAACGGCGATGACAGTTATGTGGTTTGGCTTCACTACATAGCAAGCATCCATGGCTTAGAAGTTCAGGTGATACTTTTTTCTCGACTTGACGTTCAGACATTAGTTTTAAAAACTTTTGCTCATATACGCCCCAATCACCTTTGTTTTTTTTATACTCATCCAAAATATCCTTGGTTGGAGCTAAGTCAAGAATATGCACATAATCAATATCCCCAACTTGCTTGAGGAAATACTTTAAGTCATTTTTCTTAGTGAAGCCTGCTAACTGAGAAACATTATTTAGCCTTGTATCAATAACTGTCTTTATGCCAGACTTAATCAAGGTTTCAAAAAACTGCTCAGCGCTTTTTTGGGTAAAGCCAATTGTAAATAATTGAACTGACTGATTATGCATAAGCTTCACCTTTCGTTTCTACATAAGCAATTTCGTCACCCTGTTTTTTATAGGCTTCCATGAGACAATCTTCGCGGGTAGTCAAATCAGAAACTTGTTGAACAGGAGATAGAGCATCAAACAGCGAAAGTTGACTACTCACTTTCTGCTCTACAAACTGGTTAAAGCCATGCTTAGCTAATAATCTGTCCTCTAACTCATCATGAGATTCGAGCAGTCTATTACTTTTAATATGATTAATTTCTAGATCGTATTTCTTAAGATGTTGACATACCAAAACTGCGCGATGGCAAGTTAGCGGATCTTTCTCAGCGCACATCAACGCGATCTTATGTCTTTTCACACCTTTTAAAACTCGTCGAATTCCTTCCGTAAAAAGATCAGTTGCCGCAATTCTTTCATACAAAGCTTTTCCATCTACATAGCAATCTGGGTCTTCAGGTCTTGCACCTAGCTCTTGACCTAAAAACACATAACGGATGCGATCGCTTTCTAAATACTCTTTTAGCGGCGCTTGACAAAAATGTGGCAAATAACGACTATAGGGACGCGATCGCACATCTGCTAAAGCCGTAATTTCATACTTATGCAAAAGTTCAATAAATGTCTTGATGCTGTGATTAGAGTGACCAATAGTAAAAAGTTGCATCGTTTTTAGAATGTTATCTATACGAAATTGTACAACTTAGGATCTGAATTTTAAATAAAAAAGGGGCGCAAGCCCCCAGAAACAAATTAAAGTATTGACTAGCTTCCACCAACGCGGGCGACATCGCGGGAATTTGCCTCAAAGGCGGCAATCAGGGCATCATCACCACTGAGACCAGAAGCGATCGCTTCTTCAATGGCTTGTAATACCCGTTTGTAGTCTTTAGGCATCACCTTGACAAATTTAGGAACCATTTCCTTCCATTCCGAGAGAACCTTGGTTCCCTTTTGGCTTTGGGTATAGTCAATGTGCTTTTGAATGATGTCGCGCAGATCGGCGATTTCTTCGGGATCTTCGAGCTTCTCTAGACCCACCATCGCCATATTGCAACGTGTGGCAAAGTCACCCTTTTCATCAAGAATGTAGGCAACACCGCCACTCATCCCAGCAGCAAAGTTGCGTCCTGTTATGCCTAGTACTACGACTTTGCCCCCAGTCATATATTCGCAACCGTGATCGCCAATACCTTCGACCACCACATTTACACCAGAGTTGCGAACGCCAAAGCGCTCACCTGCTCTGCCACGAATGTAGACTTCACCACTGGTAGCACCATAGAGAACGACGTTGCCGACAATCACATTCTCTTCAGCGACAAAGGTGGAAGCTCGTGATGGATAGAGGATGATTTTGCCGCCGCCTAATCCCTTGCCGAGGTAGTCGTTGGCATCGCCTTCGAGTTCGAGCGTCACCCCTTTAGGTACGAACGCTCCAAAGCTCTGTCCCGCACTACCTTGGAAGTGTAGGTGGATCGTGTCTTCAGGAAGTCCTTCCCAATGGCGTTTGGTGATTTCATTTCCGAGAATCGTGCCGACTACGCGATTGATATTCTTAATCGGTAGGGTCGCTTTGACCTTTTCGCCCTTCTCGATCGCACCTTTACATAAATCCAGCAACACGGTCATGTCGAGGGATTTCTCAATGCCGTGATCTTGGGGGATCTGACAGTAGCGTCCCACATCTTCGCCCACTTCGGGTTGGTAGAGGATTTTGGAGAAGTCCAGACCTTTGGCTTTCCAGTGCGCGATCGCAGTTTTGGGTTCCAGAATATCCGTGCGACCCACCATCTCATTCAGCGTGCGGAAGCCCAACTGTGCCATGATTTCCCGCAATTCCTGGGCGATGAACTTCATAAAGTTGACTGTATGCGCGGGATCGCCTGTGAACTGGGCGCGTAACTGCGGGTCTTGGGTGGCGACGCCGACGGGGCAGGTATTCAGGTGGCAGACGCGCATCATGATGCAGCCTAGGGTGACTAGGGGGGCGGTGGCAAAGCCAAATTCCTCAGCACCGAGGAGGGCTGCGATCGCCACATCTCGTCCCGTTTTCATCTGACCGTCGGTTTCTACGACGATGCGGCTGCGCAGGTTGTTCAATACCAAGGTTTGATGGGTCTCGGCAAGTCCTAGTTCCCAAGGGAGTCCTGCGTGCTTGATCGATGTTTGGGGCGATGCACCCGTACCACCGTCATAGCCAGAGATCAGAACGACATCGGCATGGGCTTTGGCGACGCCTGCGGCGATCGTGCCCACACCCACTTCGGAAACCAATTTGACACTGATGCGGGCGGCGCGGTTGGCATTCTTGAGGTCGTGAATCAGTTCGGCGAGATCCTCAATGGAATAGATATCGTGGTGAGGAGGTGGCGAAATTAGACCGACACCGGGAGTGGAGTGGCGCACCTTGGCAATCCAAGGATAGACCTTCTTGCCGGGTAACTGTCCGCCTTCACCGGGTTTTGCGCCCTGTGCCATCTTGATCTGAAGTTCCCTTGCCTGCGATAGATAGAGACTGGTAACGCCAAAACGACCGGAGGCAACCTGTTTGATCGCACTGTTTTTAGAGTCGCCCTGCTCGTTTGTCCAGGTATAGCGATCGGGATCTTCGCCGCCTTCGCCTGTATTCGATTTGCCGCCGAGGCGATTCATGGCGATCGCGAGGGATTCATGAGCTTCTTTGGAGATCGAACCATAGCTCATCGCGCCCGTTTTAAAGCGTTTGACGATCTCATCGATCGGTTCCACTTCTTCAATCGGAATCGATTCGCGTTGCTTAAATTCCAACAGACCGCGTAGGGTGAAATGCTTTTGACTTTGCTCGTTCACCAGTGCGGCATATTGCTTGTAAAGTTCGTAATTGCCTAGGCTAGTGGCTTTTTGCAGGGTGTGGATTACCTGTGGACTAAATAGGTGGGCTTCACCGTCTTTACGCCATTGGTACTCGCCGCCGACATCGAGGGTATGTCCGTTGGCGGGGCGATCGGGGAAGGCATGGTTATGACGCAGGGTGGCTTCTTTGGCGATCGCATCCAAATCTGCGCCCTCGATCCGCGTTGCCGTCCAAGTGAAATATTTGTCGATCACCGACTGGTTGAGACCAATTGCCTCAAAAATCTGAGCGCCGCGATAGCTCTGAATCGTCGAAATGCCAATTTTAGAAGCGACCTTAACCACGCCTTTGGTGGCAGCCTTAATGTAGTTTTTGCAGGCAGTTTTATGGTCTACACCCACGAGCAAACCTTGCTGGATCATGTCTCCCAAGGTCTCAAACGTCAGGTAGGGATTGATCGCGCAGCAGCCGTACCCAATCAGGGTAGCGTAATGATGCACTTCGCGGGGTTCGCCTGATTCCAATACCAGACCTACACGCGTGCGAGTTCCCGTGCGGATCAAATGGTGATGCAGCCCTGCTACCGCTAGTAGGGCGGGAATGGGGGCTTTGTCTTTATTAACGCCGCGATCGCTCAGAATCAGAAGGCTAACACCCGACTCAATGGCGCGATCGGCTTGAGCAAAAATTCCTTCCATCACTGCTTCTAGCCCTTTCACGCCATCGTTAGGACTAAATAGAATGGGCAATGTTACCGATTTAAAACTGCCTCGATCGATGTGCTTGAGTTGGGCTAACTCGGTATCGCTAAGAATCGGCGTTTTTAGCTCGATCAAGTTGCAGCTCTCTGGCTCTGGTTTGAGCAGGTTGCGCTCTGCCCCAAGCGTGGTCTCAGCCGAAGTAATAATTTCTTCGCGGATCGAGTCAATCGGTGGATTGGTTACCTGTGCGAACAGTTGCTGGAAATATTCATAGAGCAGTTTGGGGCGATCGGAGAGCACAGCAAGCGGCGTATCTGAGCCCATCGCTCCCACTGCCTCGACACCATCTTTTGCCATCGGCGTCAGGATGAGGCGCAATTCTTCAAAGGTGTACCCGAAAGCCATTTGACGTTGTATGAGCGTCTCTGTGTCTAAGGTTTCAGTCGTGCTAGGCACGGGCAAATCTGCCAAGGACACCATATTTTGGGTGACCCATTCGCCATAGGGGTGTGCGGTGGCGATTTTATCCTTGATTTCGCTATCCGTAACAATGCGTCCCTCTTCCATATTAACGAGGAACATCCGTCCCGGTTCTAGGCGACCCTTCAGGGCAACGCGCTCTGGCGCAATTGGCAATACACCTGCTTCGGACGCCATGATGACCAGATCGTCCTTGGTGACGTAATAGCGTGAAGGGCGCAAGCCATTGCGATCGAGCAATGCACCGATCATCGTGCCATCGGTGAAAGCGATCGCAGCGGGACCATCCCAAGGTTCCATCAAGCAGGAATGATATTTGTAAAAGGCTTTTTTGGCATCGCTCATGGACTCGTGGGCTGTCCAAGGTTCTGGAACCATCATCATCATGGCATGGGGCAGCGATCGCCCTGCTAAGACCAATAATTCCAGCGCATTATCGAAAATGGTCGAGTCACTACCCTGCACGTTAATTACAGGCTTTACCTTCTTGATATCATCACCAAACAGCTCTGACTCAAACATCGACTGCCTTGCTAGCATCCAGTTGATATTGCCGCGTAGGGTGTTGATTTCACCATTGTGGGCAATGTAACGATAGGGGTGCGATCGCTCCCAACTGGGGAATGTATTGGTACTAAAGCGTGAGTGGACTAGTGCTAAGGCACTCTCCATGTCAGGATCGTGGAGATCGGCATAATAGAGACCTACCTGTGCCGTCATCAGCATTCCCTTGTAAACCATCGTGCGGCTTGAGAGGCTAGATGGATACCAAGCAGGATCGATCTCTGTTTCGCGGATTAGCTTGTGCGCCTGTTTGCGAATCACATACAACTTGCGTTCAAAGGCAAGGTCATCGACAAGATTGGGGTTGCGTCGAATAAACACCTGCTCCATAAAGGGTTCGCTCGACTTAGCTGTGTTGCCCAAGGAGGAATTATCTGTGGGTACGTCACGCCAACCCAGTACCTCTTGACCCTCATCCGCCACGATTTGCTCGAACACCCGCCGACTTTTTTCACGCTTGACAGGATCGGGCGAGCAAAAGATCATGCCCACACCATACTGTCCTGCCTCTGGCAATGCGATCTTTTCTGCTAAAGCTACCTTTTTTAAAAATTTGTGCGGCACTTGCATCAAAATGCCCGCACCGTCCCCTGTATTGGTCTCGCAACCGCACGCGCCGCGATGCTCCAAGTTTTCTAAAATTGTCAGGGCTTGTTCGACAATTTCATGGGATTTCTGCCCTTTCATATGGACGATAAAACCAACCCCGCAGGCATCATGCTCAAACTGTGGGTCGTATAAGCCTTGTTTGGGGGCGCTGCTGTTCATCATGGGTGACATAGGGGGAGTAAAGATAAGAAATGTAGGGGAGGATTGAGATTTTGAAGCTACCTAGTATTTAGATAGCTTGAATTTTCTAACAAGAATGTCATGTAAGGATCATGTCTTAAGAAAATTGTCAAATCTCATAGCACGGTCATAAGCTGCATAAAGGTAATTTAAAACACTTACCATAAAGCCTAATACTACCAAAACTTTTCTAACTAAAAGATTTGGCAATGCAATTGTGCCTTGATACCAAAATCGAAATGTTTGGGTAAATTTGTAACAATTATGAGCGATCGCCATAAAACCAAAGCCCAGTTGCTTAAAGAATTAGAAGCCCTACGCGCAGAAGTCGCCTCCCTCAAGTGCGAGCGATCGCAGGCTTCATTGCACCATTCATTACCCACACAGAGGTCACAAGAAGCTTCACGCAAACAATACACAATTTTGCTAATAGATGACTCGGAGGACAATCGGTCTATCTATCGACATTATTTGACGAGGGATACGAATGGGGGAAATACCTACCAAGTTGTCGAATTTGATAATGGTGAAGACGTACTGGCATGGTGCCAGCAACAGATCCCAAACGAACTCAAGTCTCGATTTATTGCGATCGCTTCCATTGTTACGTCATATCTTAACCAATCTCCTCTCCAATGCCATGAAATATTCCCCAGAGCACGATCGGGTGAGATTTGAACTAACCTGTCATCCTGAAGTTGTTACCTTCCAGATTCAAGACTGGGGCATTGGCATTCCAGAAGCCGATCGCATGGATTTGTTTTCATCGTTCCATCGTGGGGGGGAATGTAAACCAAATCTCTGGTACGGGTTTGGGACTATCCATTGTGAAACAATGTGTAGATATCCATGGAGGCACGATCGCCTTAGATAGTAAAGTTGCGGTTGGCACGACTGTGACGGTCAAGATTCCTCAGAGCCAAAAACGATAGAAGCACTGAGAGCTAGGATTCCTAGGATTCTTACCTAGATGTAATACATGGTTGTGGAAGTTTGACGCTGGCGTTTCATTTCATAGAGATCCTTGAGCGTACAGTTACTCAACACTTCTGAAGCGGCTTGTTGGGCTGTTTGCCACATTTCGCGTACAACGGCTTCTGAGGGAGTCTCAGGATTTTGCGAAGAATTTTTGGGCGAAATGGGATCATAGCCCTCAATACATCGCACGACATCTAAAATGTTGATGCTCCAAGGTTCTCTTGCGAGAATATACCCCCCTTTGGAGCCGCGCTGGCTTTTGACCAGTCCCTGTCGCTTTAGGGTGGCTAAAAGTTGTTCTAAATAGCGATCGGGAATATTTTGCAGGCTGGCAATTTGACGAATTTGGAGCGGTTGATCGGAAGCAAAGCTACCTGTAAGCTCTAGCAAAGCTAAAATCGCATATTCGCTTTTTACAGAGAGTTCCACAGTAGGTCGGCTGAATAAGAGGACAGGAGCGATCGCGATTTACATCACATAAGTAGCTGGTTCAGAAGCTGACCGTATGCATCTCGCTAAGCACCACTATAGCTCATGATACTACGGTATGGTTGTGGGGATTAAGTATTTCCTCAGAGATTTTTTTCGAGACTTTTTCAGAGATTGCTTCAGCACAGCGATCGGAATTCCTAACCGCATGGCATCCAATTGGATAGGCTGAGTAATAGGTGTGCGATCGCCTGCCGAATAGGTGATACCGCCGATCTCTGACCTGAGCGTATACGCGATCGCCAAGCCATTTCATTCCTGGTAAAGCTCGATAGGCAGCAATAAACGGATTGCCCAAGGGTAACAAACGTCCAATTTCTTCGGCAGCATCGCTTCCCTGCCATCGATGGGTGGGGCGATCGGCGTCGATGAGAATCATACCCATTTCGCAATCTTGGGGCGTAATCTCAAACCGCTCTAAGGTTTGCCGATCCTGCATGGGTACATACTGAAACAGATGACCTCGGTCTAGCTTTTCTAAGACCTGCACGAGGTTTGAACAGAGGTTGCAGTCACCGTCATAGATTACGTTATAGGTCATTTTTTAATACAGCGTTTAACAGAGCGTTTAACACAGCTTCCCGCTATTAAAGATCTCAAGCACAGTACGGCAAAAGTCCTTCAGATCCTCTGCGCCTTCAGGCATCGGTTGGGTGTCACCAATAAAGCCCCAACGTTCGACCGTCGAAAATCGCCAACGCTGTCCTTGAAAGTCATGACCAGTGGCTTCAATGCCGATCGCGCGGCAATCTCCTTCTAGCGGATCTTCGTGCAGGCGAATTTGGAACAAAATACTGCGAATTTTAAGCAGCCGACTCACCCCAGGAAAATGAAAGCTGAGGTCAATCGAATCAGGATCGAGAAACTTGCGCGTATCAGGGGTATTTGTCCAAGGCTTTAGATTGATACCTGCGGCAGGATACTTAGACTTTGCCAAAGCCACCAAGCTAGCAATTTTGCTGGCTAACGCTACACTCTTTGCCTGTTCTGCTGCATTCACAAACTATCCTCTTACCACAATTATATCTAGGGCAGGCGCTGGGGGCAGGCGCTGGGGAGTAGGGGGCAGGCACTGGGGCACTGCCCCTACAAGTTATAATTATGCCTCTATCCTAGATTTAAATCTGTAACCGCACCTACACTACTGCTCGATACCAGTTTGGCATACTTCGCCAAGATGCCTTTGGTATAACGGGGCTTGGGCGGTTGCCAAGCTGCGCGACGACGCTCAATTTCTGCGTCGGGAACGTTCAGTTGCAGCGATCGCGCTGGGGCATCAATCGTAATCGAGTCTCCTTCTTCGACCAGTCCGATCAACCCACCCACAAATGCCTCAGGAGCCACATGTCCCACAACCATGCCATAGGTTCCACCAGAGAACCGACCATCGGTGATCAGACCGACGGCATCGCCTAAACCAGCCCCAATAATGGCACTGGTGGGGGCAAGCATTTCGCGCATTCCGGGCCCGCCTTTGGGGCCTTCGTAACGAATCACCAGCACATCACCGCGCTGGATCTTGCCTGCGAGAATGGCATCTAAACAAGCTTCTTCCGATTCAAATACCCTTGCTGGCCCCGTAATCACAGGATTTTTGACCCCAGTGATTTTTGCCACGGAACCTTCGGTGGCGAGGTTACCCTTGAGAATTGCCAAATGCCCTTGGGCATACATGGGACGCTCCCACGGACGAATCACATCCTGATCGGCACGGGGTTCGGTAGGAATATCTTTGAGGACTTCCTCGACGGTTTGCCCTGTGACGGTCAAACAGTCACCATGCAATAGACCGTGAGCCAACAGCATCTTCATCACTTGGGGAATGCCGCCTGCTTTATGCAGGTCTGTGGCAACATAGCGTCCGCTGGGCTTGAGGTCGCAAAGAACGGGTACGCGCCCGCGAATGGTTTCAAAGTCGTCAATCGTGAGGGGAACTTCGGCGGCATTGGCGATTGCCAGTAAATGCAAGACCGCATTGGTCGAACCACCCACTGCCATAATCACCGCGATCGCATTTTCCAGAGATTTGCGGGTAATGATCTGGCGCGGCAAAATTTGCTGTTGGATCGCATTCACCAACACCGTTGCGGATTTTGCCGTACTTTCAGCTTTTTCAGCATCTTCGGCTGCCATCGTGGAGGAATAGATTAAGCTCATGCCCATGGCTTCAAAGGCTGAGGACATGGTGTTGGCAGTAAACATGCCACCGCAAGAGCCAGCCCCCGGACAAGCCCGTTTCTCAATTTCCACCAATTCCGTCTGCTCGATTTTGCCCGCACTAAACTGCCCCACGGCCTCAAAGGCACTGACCACGGTTAAATCTTTGCCATTGTAGTGACCGGGCTTAATCGTACCGCCATAGACAAATACGGCGGGGATATTCATGCGCGCGATCGCCAGCATCGCCCCGGGCATATTTTTATCGCAGCCCCCGATCGCCAGCACACCATCTAAACTCTGACCGTTGCAAACGGTCTCGATCGAATCGGCAATCACCTCGCGGGAAACGAGGGAGTACTTCATACCCTCTGTACCCATCGAGATGCCATCGCTGATCGTGATCGTGCCAAACACTTGGGGCATCGCTCCAGCGACTTTTAACTCTGCCATCGCTCTTTGGGCGAGGTCATTGATTCCCATATTGCAGGGTGTAATGTTACTGTAGCCATTAGCAACGCCGACGATAGGCTTGTTAAAGTCTTCATCGCCAAAGCCAACCGCTCTTAGCATGGCGCGATTGGGCGATCGCTGTACCCCTCCAGTAACGACTTTGCTTCTGAGGTTGTATGGCATGACTAAATCTCTCTCGATAATAAAAACAATAAAATCTCCTAAAATTTTAGGACACCGATCCCACTACCTGCACTGAGTTCATGCTTTTTCTTAACAGGTGTTTTGCACTTATCCCGATTTCACTCTCCATCTGCCTACTCATGGTTGGCTGTGGGGACAGCAAAACGCCTCAATGCATCAAGTTAACCGCAACTGCAAATAAGTTGAAATCTGTAGCTGCCCCCAAAGATACTTCGGACTTGTCCTTGCTTGCCGATCGCATTGATAGCATTCGCATCGAGTTACAAAAGGTCGAGTTGCAAGATTCTAAGCTTAAAGATCTTCAAGCAAAACTGGTAGCAATTTACGTTGATTCGCTCTTGGTGCTCAAGGATAAGAGTAAGGCTTTAATCACGAGAGACAGTATTGCTTTTAAGAAAGCAGATCGAGATATAGAAGAAATTATTGCTAGAGAGAATGGTGTAGTCAGTGAAATTAATAGTTTTTGCGGGCAATAAATGAATCCATTCAATCCCTTAGCCCTGTGCGATCGGAGCAAATGGTATATTTCTTTTGGCTCAGGTTTATGAATATGTAGTTAATTTATGCAATTTCCCAAGCACCGTCTCGCACTAATCGTGGTTTCCATTTCCCTCAGTCTGGTTGTGAATGCTTGCGGTGAGAATAAGATCGTTCAGTGTAATAAAGTCATTCAAGTTGCGAACAAGTTTGAAACGATCGCCAGTGGAGTCACCAAAGATGCAGCAGGATTTGAGAAGATGGCGGCACAGATTGATGGTATAGGTGCTGAGATGCAGACCCTTAAGGTTGCCGATGACAAGCTCAACGGATTTAGAGATAGATTTGTGGCAGCCTATAAAGAGATTAGCCTAGCCACGCGAGAGATTAGCAAAGCGATCGCCGCGAAAGACGCAAAGGCAACAACCAAAGCAACTGAATCGTTGAAAGCTACCGTTGCGAAAGAAAGTCCCTTAACAGGCGAAATCAATCAATACTGCACGGGTGGCTAGGATGTTCAGGCGATCCGCAAACTGCTCTTCATCTAGACGGTCAAACGGAGGGCATCCTTCCCTGTTAAATCTTTAGTGTTTTGAGCGTGAACATAGACACTGTCAGCACAAAATGTCAAAGGCGGAATCAATTTAGACATCCTTCGCAAAAACTCCGATGCGTCTATAATTAGCTGCTTTGATCGCGGAAGCATTGGGCGATCGGAAGCCTGAATACCAAGCCCAAAGAACCCATCAACTGTCAAATAAGAGGTTCCATAGTTACTTGAGAACATTTGTTTGAGCATCCATGGCGAATAGTATCGCACCTCAAATCTGTGGGGTTCGCGAAAGAATCGTCGAAATTGATGATAAAGGCATCGAATGCCAAAACAGTTAGGCATTTGCACAAGTAACTTTGCATTGGGCTTTGAGACAGAAGCAGCCTGCTGAATGGCAATAATCGCATTTTCTGGCGAAAAATGCTGGAGAACGCTGTATGAAAAAACCACATCAAAGGTATTGGATGCGAATGGAAGCTGTAAGGCATCAGCAACGATAAATTCTGCATCTAAACCCATGTCGCGAGCAAGTCGCTTGGCTGCCAAGACAGCACCCAGTGAAGGATCGATCCCAATCACCTTATAGCCTGCTCTTGCGGCGGCTATACTCCAACGCCCCCAATTACAGCCAATGTCAAGTAGTACCTGCCCGTTCCCTTCAGGGATGCGAATATTGGGGATTGGCAAAGTTTTTAGTTTGCCGATTTGCTCGGTGTACATATAACCAGAAGTCGCACCTATAAGAAACGATACAATAGGGTCAACGGGTTCTGAACTTTCAGAATGTTTTTCTAGACGCTCCTTGAGTCCCACAAGCTCCTGTGGCGTGATTCCAATTGTATCTTCGTGGTATTCGTTTTCTGGGTCTTCTTTCGCAGCACGTAAAGATGCATCTGCCACCCAAAGAGTCGATTCAGTTCTTGGCGCGAGTAAGACAGGCACACCCTGCACAATTGGATAGCGTATGCCTTCAGCAGAAACATAAAATTTCCCCTCTTGGGTCATCGCTGAATTTGTAACTGGACAGCGCAAAATACTATCAAGGTCAAGCATTATCAAGGCTCTGCTTTGGATTAAGTAGAAAAATTCTATATTAAACAGAATTTTTCTACTTAATCTGACTACATGATTTCGAGCAGATGGTTTGTTGTTCAATATAGCCATGCGATCGTGGTTTACTTGATTTGGTACTCAACCACTCAACCTCATCAACACGAAAAAGACGAATGGCGGCACAACTACGAATTTACGTTCCACCCCATCCCCTGATTAAGCACTGGTTAGCAGTGACGCGGGATAAAAATACACCTGTTCCCCTATTTCGTACTGCCATTTGCGAACTGGGGCGTTGGCTCACCTATGAGGCGATTCGAGACTGGTTGCCCGTGTTAGAGGTGGGTATAGAGACACCGTTACAACCTGCAACGGGGCATATTATCGACCCTGCAACCCCGATCGCGATCGTGCCCATTTTACGGGCAGGGTTGGCATTGCTAGAGGGCTGTCAGCCACTTTTACCCACGGCAAGCGTTTATCATCTCGGCTTGGTGCGCAATGAAGAGACGCTTGAAGCCAGTTGCTATTTAAATCGTCTGCCCCAACAATTTGCTCCAGAGACAAAAATTTTAATTACCGAGCCCATGATGGCGACGGGAAACACGATCGTCTCGGTTCTAGAAATGTTGGTAGAACGAGGCGCTGACCCCAGTTCGATTAGGATTGTGAATGTAATCTGTGCCCCACCTGCACTACAAAAGCTCAGTCAAAAGTTTCCTAGCCTTCAAGTGTATGCTGCTGCCATTGATGAGGTGGTGAACGACCAAGGGTGGATCGTGCCTGGACTAGGTGATGCAGGCGATCGCGCTTTTGGCACTTGATCGAATCGTTATTTAGATAAACGTTATTTAGATAAATTCACGATGTCACTAACGGGTTTATCACAGGTTATAGGGCATATTCAAAGCCAAACCAATTGGCGGCAACGGAATCAATTTCTGCAAATTTTGCAAACCTGGTCAGAAATTGTCGGCGATTCGGTTGCCAGCCAAACTCGTCCCACTGGTGTTTATCAGCAGGTATTGCAGGTAGCCGTGTCTAGCTCTGTGTGGTCGCAGGCGCTGTCTTTTGAACGGGTCAGAATCTTGACAAAGCTCAACGCACAACTGGCGATCGCGCCTGCGATCGCCGATATTCACTTTTCTACAGCCAAATGGGCATCTAAGCCGAAACAGCCACTGCGCCCAGATCTCACAGAGCAACTCAAACAGCATCCCAGTTACCTTTCTGTTGCAACGACGCAAACTGCCCCAGTAAAGCCGCCGCAAGATGCCCTAGAGGCGTTTGACCGATGGTCAGCCCTAATCAAACAGCGATCGTCGGAACTACCGAAATGCGATCGCTGTGGTTGTCCTAGTCCACAGGGGGAAATCGCCCGATGGCAGATGTGCCGCGCCTGTGCTAGTCAGTATTTATTTAGGCAGTGACCAACTGTTTTTGTAAAGCCGTGCGAATGCGGGCTTGGACAGAGAGATCGCTTTCACGAGCTTGTGCCACCTTCAAAATGTTAAAGACGTTTATGCCACTGTTACTGGCAGCGATCGCATCCAAAGCAACAACGGCAGCATAGCGCATCGACCAGTCGCGATCGTCAAGCAGAAAGCGGAGGGTACGCAGGACGCGATCTTGGGCAGTACCAATCGCCTCTCGACTCCAATGCAAGTCTTGTTCTAGATCCTGGGTGAGCCAATGCCAGCGAACATTGCCTAGACCCTTGATCGCTGCACGCCGCACGCTAGGCGTACAGTCAGTCTCTGCACATTCGAGCAGGATATCTAGCGATCGCGGATCGCCGATCGCCGCCAAAGCCCGAACGATGTAGGTTTTTGCGTCGTAGTCGCAGCGATCGACCGCTGCCATTAAAGGCTCAACGGCGCTACGCCCAATGCTAACGAGCCCGCACGTAGCGATGCTAGCAGCGGCTAGATTTTCATAGCCCAAAATTGCAATGAGGCTAGGTACTGCCAACGCTGAGTGGCTATCTGCCAAGGTTTGAGCTGCATGAATCAGCTCCGTTGGCGTACGGGTTTGCTCTACTGCTTCAATTAAAGAATCAATGGTGTTCATTGAAAATTTTTTGATTGCTAGTGTTTTATAAATTTTTGTTCTTAAAGTAGATCGTCCATATACAACATTACCTGTTGTAAGGGCTCTGTGAGACTCAGATCGAATTGTGCCTTGGGTAGGTGCATGTCAAGAATACTCTTGAGTGCAAACAGTTTAAAGCTATTTTCAGTTTGACACTGAGCGATCGCTTCTACTGCTGGCAAGTAGCCAATTTCACCAAGATCGGTCAGCACTGCCTGACGAAGATTAATGTCAGGATCTTCCAATCCTTTCACTAATAATTCGGCATATTCAGATGCCCCAGTTAAACCATACATTGCCCTGGCGGCAGCAAAACGAATCCGAGGTAAACGATGCTGAAGGTATGGCTCAACCGCAGTCTGACTAGAAACTGCTTTTAGCCTTCCGAGTGCTTCTAAAATTGCTTCATAGGGCTGCTCTAGTTTGACACTATCGATGACTTTACTTTGTAGTAAACGTGTCAAAGTAGCTGTACAAACCTGGGCAGCATTAAAACTTTCTGGCGAACTCGCAGCGATCGCTTCAATCGCTTGCGCTGCAGCTTCTCGCACGTAAAAGTCTTCGCAACTTAATGACTTTAATAGAGCGGGTATGGCACTAGGGTTTCCCAGTTTGCCAAGGGCTCTAGCCGCAATTCGTCTTAGGGGATATCCACCTAAGTCCGTGCGATCGTCATTGTCCTCTAAGGCAACGATCAAGGCATCTACAGCTTCACGTACGCGCATTTTACCAAGCCACCAAGCTGCGTAGTACCTTTGACTCAAATCGGGCGATCGCAAACTCGCGATCGCCGACTCAGGGGTAAGGGCTACGGCGGATTGTTGAGATTGATCTTCGGACATAGTAGTAGGAGTAGCTGCCTAAGCTTTTGCTATTGCAGTAGGTCTACCTTGCCAATTTAGTTTCTCAAACGCCCCATAGGCTAGCTATCTTCATTAATCTTGTTAAAGCTGCGATCGCTTCGGCAAATAGGAGCGTAGAGCCTGAAAAAAAGACAAAGCTAAAAAGCTTGGTGCAGCTTGACCACCAAAGCACGAGCCGTATCGTTTTGAGGGCCTGCAACGGCAAAAAACACAATTTTATTATTCGTAACGCAGCGAATGGAAGCACTATACCTTCCATTCGCTGCAAAGGCTCCACTGCCAATAAATTCAAGATGTTCTGTAAAGCCTGCCCGTTTTAGGGCTGCGCCAGCATTATCGACACATGCTTTTTGGCTTAGGTTTGTATCTTTAATGTGATTGAAAATTGTACTCCAATCTTGGGATGCATCAGGGGAAGGAGTGGTTCCTAGGGTAGGCTTTGGGGTTGGGCTTTTAGGAATATCGGTGCTAGTGGGAGTTTTTTGGGTAGGAATATCTGTATTCCTATTTTGATTTGTGGTTTGTATCGATTGACCAGAGTTTGGTAATAATTTAGGAACGACCCAAAAGCCCACAGCACCAAGTGTGACAAGACCAGCCCCAATCATCGCTCCAATGAATACGGAGGAATTGGATGAGGATGGTTGTGATGATTGAAAAGATTGAGGCTGTGTTTGCGCATCATACGTCTGAGGATTGGGTGGATAAAAAGATGGAGGCGTGACAGGTACAGTATTTGATTGAGAACTAGTAACGGGAGTTGGTGGATAGCTGGGTGGATAGCTGGGTGGCTGTGCCGTTGGAATGAGCGTATCGGGTGCAGTTGCTATGGGAACCACGGGCTGAGCAGGTGGCATGTAGGCAATATCTGGAGAAGAACCAATGACTGTAGAAGCATCATGCTGGGAACTTGAACTCGCGATCGCATTGAGTGCCTGTAATGCCTCAACTGCCGACTTATAGCGCTGGCTAAAGTGATAGTGAACCATGGTCTGTAAAACATTCGCAAGTGCATCGCTGACTTGGGCGCGATCGCGCCAAACAATCTCACCCGTATTTGAGTCTTCGGGGAACTGGTCGGGTTGGAGTCCAGTTAATGCTTGAATCCCTATGATGCCAACGGCATAAACGTCACTGCTAAGTCTAGGCTTCCCCTTTGCTTGTTCGCTGGGCATATAACCTGGGGAGCCAATACTGACCGTAGCACTGGTTTTTCCTTGCGAGTCTATGCCTAAAACGCTAATATCTTTAACTGACCCAAAGTCAATCAGCATAATCTTACCGTCACGGTTTCGACGCATCAAATTTTGCAGTTTGATATCGCGGTGAATGACGTTGTTTTGATGCACAAATGCCAATACTTCAAGAATCTCTAGCAAAAGATGAATGACTTCATGTTCTGATAATCTCTGCTCTGGTGGGATCTCTACCGTGAGGTTATGACCATCGACAAACTCTTCAACTAAGTAAAAATCTTCCCCTTCTTCAAAGTGGGCAAATAGTTCTGGAATCTGGGGATGAGCCCTGCCTAGCTTGTATAGATATTCTGCCTCGCGCTCAAACAGACTTTTAGCTATTGGTAAAACACCAGGAGATGTATCTTTAGGCTTGAGTTGTTTAACTACACATTTGGGGCTACCCGGTAAATCTCTGTCTACTGCCAGATAGGTATCACCAAATCCACCACTGCCCAACACTGCTGTAATGGTGTAGCGATTTCTCAGGGTTGTACCAACTAGCATAATTTTAGGTAGGTATTAGGTCGATCTAGCTATGTCATAGATTTTCCCACATCTGTCTACAGAAACTGCTGTATCGATCGCATTCTTATTCCTTGCTTTATATTTCCCATAAAATTAAAGTTATTTATAATCCATTCCCAATCAAGACAAATGCTGACCAATAATAGGGATGATTATAGTTTACGCCACCATCTTTTATAGGTCTACGAATCATGCTTAGCTGGGCTTCTCTGAGCGAAGTTGACATGCTCGCATTTCCCTTTTGCAAATTGCCGTAAAACGCCTCCATCAATAACTGCGTGCCGCCATCAGAGACCGTCCAGAGGGAAGCAATGGAAGCTTTAGCCCCTGCTCTTTGCACCTGATAGCCAAAACCGAGGATTTCTGAGCCATTCCCAGAACCGCCTAACCCTGTCTCACAGGCACTGAGAATGACTAGATCGGCGTCCTTTAAATTCCATTCGTTAATTTCGGCAAGCGTCACCTTACTCCCATCGCCAAACAACACATAGGAATCTAATGGGCTACCCGATTTAAATTCGGCATGGGTGGCGAAGTGTACAATCGCCTGTCCTACAACTTTTTCTTTTGTAGCGGTTGCTGTAAATTCTCCTTCGATCAGCTTTGTCGTATGCGCAAAAATTGCCGCGATGCGATCGACTTCGGAAATGGTTGCAGGTAGACCACTGAAACGAAAGCGAGTTTCGCCACTCTTGCCGCCAAACGCACCTGCGAAAATGCGTAAATTTGCCTGAGGCTTACTATCTGGCTCGAAGAGACTGTAGGCAATCAAATTATTGACGCGATATTTTTCTACCAACCACTGTTTGCCATCATAAAGCGCCGCCAGGGGAATATAGCGCAACTTACCATCGGGTGCGTAGAGAATCGTCGTAGCTTTAGCAAGTTGAAGGTCAGACTCAATTGGTTTAATCAGAACGTCATAGAGCTTTTTGCTAGAGGCTTTCACATCGATGGAACTATAGTCTCGCAGATCTGAGCGATAGTCGTCGATCAGTTTCTCAAGTTCGGCTTTTTTAATTGAAACCGTGTGATTGACGGGGAGCGTATTTGCCGAGAAGACGATAATTTCAAGGCGATCGTCAAGAATCAGAGGATAAATTAAAACTGCGCCTTGCGGCAACTTTTGTAAATAGTCAGGAACCTTATTGATTTCCGATTTTGGTAATTGCTGAATCTTGCTCGCAAGATCGCGATTAAGCTCAGGGATCTTCTCAAAACTGACACCTGTCAACTGTCCACTGACAACTCTTTCTGGTGCTAAAAGTTGAACTCCCTGCGCTGTGCGATCGCTGCCTTTGACATTTTTGAGATAGTCTTCGAGTTCTTGAATCTTGAGTAAATCTAGGACTTGTAATGCTTCACTAACGCGACCCTGTTTGAGCAGGAGATCGGCAAGGGCGCGATAAGTATCAGCAACGGTTTTAGTAAAAGACTGCTGTTCTTCGCGACTGAGTTTCTTTAGATCGTTGCGAATCGATTCGATTACCTTAACGGATTCTTTAAAGAAAAGAATCGCCACTTCAGTTTGCGATTGTGCATTCAGAGTATAGGCAATATTGTTGAGCGTTGTCCCTTCACCAGAGCGATCGCCGATTTGCTCAGAGATAGCTAAAGATTGCTGATAGAAATCGATCGCCAATTCAAGGATGAAATGCAACGCCTAGAGATCTTTGCGTAAAGGGACTC
>NZ_JAZBJZ010000106.1:0-18994 GCF_036349135.1 Tumidithrix elongata BACA0141 | reverse complement strand
CTTCTCTCTTTTTATTTTCGTTTTTCGTCTCTGACTGATTTTTAGAGGTGCCCATTACATATAACACTCGTGACTTTGCAGAGGTTGAGCAGTTTGGGTTAAAGCTACTTGAGCCTTCAGAGTTTTTACGTTTGATAGGAAAGTTGCCATGAGTATTATTCAAGTTCAAATTCCTGACTCATTACACAAAAGTCTGTATGACCTCGCAGATCGCGATGGAATTTCTATCGATCAATTTATATCGACTGCGATCGCCGAAAAGCTCTCAGCTTTAATGACAGAAAATTATCTCAAAGAAAGAGCTAAAAGAGGTAGTCGGTTAAAATATGAAGCAATTTTGGCAAAAGTTCCCGATGTGGAACCAGAACCATATGACACGATCCCGACTGTCTAACTATGCGATCGAGCCGACATCTCAGGGCTTATCTTTGAAAAGTTATCGTGGCTATTAATCATTCTTCACTTGTTCTAGCCATTGCAAAACTTCTTGCTTTAAACCATTTTTGAAAGCATAATCAGGTTGTGTAAAGCTTATAAAGGTGCAAAGTATAACTAATGCTTCCCTAAAGCATTCAACTTGAAAGGAGCTACAGGAACCTTAATTACACGAGCTATTATCCGATCGCGACATACTGGAATCAATATGAAATATTCGTTAGCCGTTAGTACACTCTTAATTGCAACAGGTTTACTCTCGTTCTCTATCCCAAAATCAGAGGCAGCCTCGACCAGTAAACAGAGCTTTGCGCAATGGTGTCAGCAAAAAAATTCCCTCCCTGCGGAAACAAAAAAAACGATTGAAGTGCTGTTGAAACAGGCTGGAACGCAAGACTGTAAGACTGCCGAATCAACCCTGAATAGTTATCCTCAAATTAATCTTTCCAAAAGTCAAATCAGCGATATTAAGCCACTGGCAAGTTTTCCCAACTTAGTCGGACTCAATCTTGCTAAAAATCAAATCAGTGACCTTAAGCCCTTGGCAGATTTGACAAATTTAACTGCTCTTGACCTCTCCAAAAATCAAATCGGCGATGTCAGTGCTCTAACAGGTTTAACGAAGTTGTCTGAACTCAACCTTTCTAGAAATAAAATTACCGACCCTAAATCCCTTTCAGCTTTGACGAACTTAACTTTTCTCAACCTTTCTAGAAATCAAATCAAAGATTTAAAGCCATTGGTAAGTTTGACCAAATTGACTTACCTCAGACTAGACGACAATCAGATCGATGATGTGAATCTTCTTGCTGGCTTGACGAACTTAACTTGGCTCGATCTCTCTAAAAACAAAATTAGCGATGTTAAGCCTTTGGCAAGTTTGAGCAAATTGACTTACCTCGGCATCTCCAAAAACAAAATCAGCAATGTCGAGCATCTTGCGAACTTAAAGACCCTAGTTGGACTCGATCTCGATAGCAATCAAATCAATGAAAAGGTTTGCCCCATCAAACCAGAGTCTACTTGCCGATTTTAGGTTTCTAGATTTGGGCGCAAAATCTAAATTCAAATTTTACGGACTTGGGGCTTATGCGTTGTCAACGTTGCTCCGTATGGAATCCAGAATTTTGCAAGAATATTAAGAAATATTAATTAGTCTTGAGTGTAAATCTATAACTATATGTAGAAATATTAAGAATTCGGTTTCGATTTATTGCAGTTAGGGCTGAGATTAAGCTAGTGTAACGATCTTTGATAATAAAATAAGAATTATCAAACGAACTGTGATTTATTCATCACAATTATTGATAACCATTTAAAGGACTAACACTTAAGGAGACTGCATGTTCACTTCTGTTAAGCCGTCGGCTAAACCAAACAATAGACATATCACACCCGCTAATTTGCAGGGACGCGTGTTGATGAAATTGGTCTATGTTGTGTTGGAGCCACAGTATCAGAGTGCTCTTTCATCCGCGATCGAATCCATTAACCAAAAGAACCCTAACCTTGCGATCACAGTAAGCGGCTATTTAATCGAAGAACTTCGCAGTCCCGAAAACTATGAAGCCTTTAAGCAAGATCTTTCAGAAGCCAATGTCTTTATCGCTTCGCTGATTTTTATTGAAGATCTCGCCAACAAAGTCGTTGATGCCGTTCAGGTTTATCGCGATCGCTTAGATGTCTGCGTCGTATTTCCCTCCATGCCCCAGCTCATGCGCCTAAATAAAATGGGCAGCTTTAGCATGGCAAATCTGGGACAGTCCAAGAGCGCGATCGCGCAGTTCATGCGTAAGCGCAAAGAGAAATCTGGCAGTTCCTTCCAAGACAGTATGCTCAAGGTCGTGCAGACCCTACCTAAAATCCTGAAATACATGCCTATGGAAAAGGCTCAGGATGCTAGGAACTTCATGCTCAGCTTCCAATATTGGCTGGGAGGTTCGCAAGAGAACCTAGAGAACTTCCTCTTGATGTTGGCTGAGAAGTATCTGCCCCAAGCTGCTGGAAAGCTCACCTTTAAAGATCCGATCACCTATCCCGACATGGGTATCTGGCATCCTCTGGCTCCCAAAATGTTTGAGGATGTGCAGGAGTACTTCGATTGGTTCAACAGCCGCCGTGATATTCCCGCAGATGTAAAGGATCCTCTGGCTCCCTGTGTAGGTTTGGTATTGGCACGCACTCACCTCGTTACTGGGGATGATGCCCATTATGTCGCGATCGTGCAGGAATTGGAATCCCAAGGGGCAAGAGTGATTCCAGTGTTTGCAGGCGGGCTTGATTTCTCGAAGCCAGTGGAAGCATTTTTCCACCAACCGGGGAAAGTAAATGATTCTAAGCGTAGCGTTCTAGTTGATTCGGTTGTTTCGCTCACAGGCTTTGCGCTTGTGGGAGGGCCAGCACGGCAAGATCATCCCAAGGCAGTGGAAGCTTTAGAAAAGCTCAATTGTCCCTATATGGTGGCATTGCCTCTCGTCTTCCAAACCACTGAGGAATGGGAGCAAAGCGATCTGGGACTTCATCCCGTGCAGGTGGCGTTGCAGGTGGCCTTGCCTGAACTCGATGGTGGCGTTGACCCCATTGTGATGTCGGGTCGCGATGAAATGACGGGGCGGGCGATCGCACTCAGCGATCGGGTAGAAATGATTGCGGGACGGGCGCTTAAGTGGGGGAATCTCCGCCGCAAACCGCGTCTTAGCAAAAAGATTGCGATCACCATTTTTAGCTTCCCTCCTGACAAAGGCAATATTGGTACTGCCGCTTACCTAGATGTATTTGCTTCCATTCACAAGGTTGTAGAAGCCCTATCTAAAAATGGCTACGACGTTCAAGGATTACCTGCCAACGGCGCTGCCTTAATGGAAGAGATTTTGCACAATCCCAACGCCATGGTAGGCAGTCCAGAATTAAATGTGGCAGCAAAGCTCTCAGTCAAGGAATACGAAGAGAATACGAGCTACTACGATCGCATTGCCGCACAGTGGGGGCCTGCTCCCGGACATCTCAACTCCGACGGTCAGAATCTCTTGATCTACGGCAAGCACTACGGCAATGTGTTTGTCGGCGTGCAGCCAACCTTTGGCTACGAAGGCGACCCTATGCGACTCTTGTTTAGTAAGTCTGCCTCACCCCACCATGGCTTCGCCGCTTACTACACCTATCTCAACAAGATTTGGGAAGCCGATGCCGTTCTCCACTTTGGTACCCATGGCTCGTTAGAATTCATGCCCGGCAAGCAAATAGGTCTGTCTGGTGAATGCTATCCTGATAATCTGATTGGTTCCCTACCGAATATCTATTATTACGCCGTTAATAACCCCTCGGAAGCAACGATCGCAAAACGGCGCGGCTATGCCACCACGATCAGCTACATTACGCCTGCGCCTGAAACAGCAGGACTCAATCGCGGCTTAAAGGAACTCAACGAATTGATTGGCTCCTATAAGGAACTGCGCCTAGGGAATCGTGGCGTTTCCATCGTTAACACGATTATGGATAAGGTGCGTCTGGTCAATCTGGACAAGGATGTCAATCTGCCCGATCGCGATGCTAAGGATATGACCTTGGAAGAGCGAGACAATATCATCGGTCAGGTCTATAACAAACTGATGGAGATTGAGTCCCGTGTCCTGCCCTGTGGTTTGCATGTTGTGGGCGAACCTCCCAAAATTGATGATATTACTGATGTTCTTGCCAGCATTGCTAGCTTCGATCGCCCCGAAGATAATGTGAAGTCCCTCTTGCGGATTATTTGCGAAAGCATTAACCGAGATATCGAACAACTCTATAAATCTAGCGACAAGGGCATTCTTGCCGATGTTGAATTGTTAGCAAGTATGCGGGCCGCGACCACCAAGGCTGTAGGAGCCCTGGTCAAAGCACGCACCGATGTAGATGGAAGGATCTCGAAACTCTCCATTCTCAACTTCTTGCATATGGGCAAAACTGAACCTTGGCTGACCTCCCTGCAAGAAAGCGGTTATGGCAATGTCGATGTCGAAGCAATTAAGCCGCTATTTGAGTTTTTAGAATTCTGTCTCAAGCAAATCATTGCCGATAACGAACTCGGTGGCTTGATTCGAGCCTTGGAAGGGGAATACATCACCCCTAGCCCTGGTGGCGATCCCATTCGCAATCCCAGCGTGCTCCCTACGGGTAAGAATATGCATGCTCTCGATCCGCAATCGATTCCTACCAGCGCCGCAGTCCAAGCTGCCCATGTGGTAGTGGAGCGTCTGTTAGCTCGTCAAAAAGCGGATAACGATGGCAACTATCCTGAAACGATCGCTTGCGTGCTCTGGGGAACCGATAATATCAAGACCTACGGCGAATCCTTAGCCCAAGTTCTCTGTATGGTGGGTGTGCGTCCTCTGCCCGATGCTCTAGGTCGCGTCAACCGTTTAGAGTTGATGACCCTAGAAGAACTCGGTCGTCCGCGCATCGATGTTGTGGTTAACTGTTCGGGTGTGTTCCGCGATCTATTTGTCAACCAAATGGATTTGCTCGATCGCGCCATTCGCATGGCAGCGGAAGCCGATGAGCCTTTAGAGATGAACTTCGTGCGCAAACACGCGATCGCCCAAGCTGAAGAGTTTGGTATTACGACGCGCCAAGCAGCAACGAGAGTATTCAGTAATGCTTCGGGCTCCTATGCCGCGAATGTGAACCTCGCTGTGGAAAATAGCACTTGGGAAAAGGAAGAAGAACTTCAGGAAATGTACTTGGCTCGCAAGTCCTTTGCCTTTGGTTCTGAGGTCAGCAATACCCAACAACGCAAGTTGTACGAGTCTTCGCTCAAGTCTGTGGATGTCACCTTCCAAAACCTCGATTCCTCTGAGATTAGTCTCACCGATGTCAGCCATTACTTCGATTCTGACCCCACCAAACTCGTCCAAAACCTGCGGAAGGATGGCAAAAAGCCTAGCTCCTACATGGCAGATACGACGACTGCGAACGCCCAAGTACGGACGCTGAGCGAAACGGTGCGCCTCGATACCCGTACCAAACTGCTCAATCCCAAATGGTACGAAGGGATGCTCAACCACGGTTATGAAGGGGTTAGAGAAATCTCCAAACGCCTTGTAAATACCATGGGCTGGTCTGCGACAGCGGGTGCTGTGGACAACTGGGTCTATGAGGATGTCAATGACGTTTACGTCAAAGATACTGAGATGCGCGATCGCCTCAAAAATCTCAATCCCCATTCTTTCCGTAAGATGGTGGGCACGTTGTTAGAAGTCAACGGTCGCGGCTATTGGGAAACCAGCGATCGCAATCTGCAAATGCTGCGCGATCTCTACCAAGAACTAGAAGACCGCATTGAAGGCGTTGAATAGAAGTATTCACCAATCTCTAAATTATCCTTAAAAATCACAGACGCTATCCTGGTAAACAGGTAGCGTCTTTATTTATTGAATGCTGAGAATTTCGGTTCGCAGTTCCTATAAATTTCCTGTAAATTTATGAGTAGGCGATTTGTAAGAAAATCTATACCAAAACCTGTAGGGGCAATCCCCCTGGTTGTGCTAGATAAGGGGTAAGCACAGATCGTCCGCCACCCTACAGGATGTTTTCGCTGAATAATCTCGTAATAACATGAAAACTTTTTGCCAGACTAAGTTTCTAAGGTCAATTGCGCTGATGGCTTTCCTGTGGGTGGCTTTGCCAAGCCAGTTGCTCAGAGCGCAAGACATCCCTGTTTACGATCCGCCACCACCCACAGACCCCACAATACGAGGTGGCAGTTGTTCTTCAGTTGTCCCGAATGTATTGTCTCCTACACTGGACAAACGCATCTTGACCACAAGTGCCTATCCCGTACTTCTGTTTTCTGTGCCCACCACATCGGCACGTCAGGCAGAGTTTGTCCTGAAAGATAGTAAAAAGGAGACGATCTATCGCCGCACCTACAATCTAGCTGGGAAGTCGGGGATTTTACGCGTAACGTTACCTACGGATGGCAGCATTAACGAACTGGCGGTGGGGCAGTCCTATAAATGGGAATTTAATCTTATTTGCGAACCTGCTAACCGCGAACATGATGACTTTGTGGTAGGCAAACTGCAAAGAGTCTCTTCAAATCAGTGTCAAAAGCCAGTATCGCAGGTATCTCTATGGGAACGCTATCGCGCACTTGAGTACGATGGCTTGGCGATCGTAGATGCGATGCGACGGGCAAACCCAACGGAGCAAAGACTACAGGTGGAATGGGAATCATGGCTAGAGCGCCACAATCTGGGCAATTTGAAGAAGTTGCCAGCGATCGAACTGAAGTAGGGTGCTAAGAGGTTAAGATCCCCAACTTTTTTAGGCGATCGCACGGGATTTGCCAGTTCGCAAAAAGTCGGGGATCTGGGCATTCTCGACTAGCTTGAAAAATTTGCCACGCGATCGCTTTCGGTTAGAAACAAAGACAAACCTATTATGTAGGTTAAATAACTGCTATAGTAGGTAGATATATTTGCGCTCAAAACCATGCTGAAAGAACTTTTTGGAGGTAAAGCACCCGAACAAGTTTTGCTATATCTGGCAAATTATGATGAAGGGTATGGGAAAGCGATCGCCGATACCTATGGCATCGCTTTGAGTACGGTGCAAAAACAACTGCAAAAGTTTGAAAACTCAGGACTGTTAGTGAGTCGTTCGGTTGGGAAAACCCGCATCTATACATGGAATCCGCGATCGCCTTTTGTGGAACAGATCAAAATGCTGTTAGCCCAGCGACTCAAATTGACACCAGAAGCAGAAATAAAAGCATATTACCGCCAACGCCGGCGTCCTCGCAGAGCAGATAAACCCCTTGTCAATCCACAAAGACTTAACCCTAGATGAGCTTACGGCAATTGTGTCCGATGCGATCGCCAAAATCTAGATCAAGCGGTAATGGTCGCCAAACGGCATCCAATTGATTTTAAGAAAGTAAAGTCATGGTCAAAAAAAGAAGAGAACATTAGCAGATATCAAGAATTCATAGG
The DNA here is from genome assembly GCF_036349135.1 of Tumidithrix elongata BACA0141. Classification (NCBI taxonomy): domain Bacteria; kingdom Bacillati; phylum Cyanobacteriota; class Cyanophyceae; order Pseudanabaenales; family Pseudanabaenaceae; genus Tumidithrix; species Tumidithrix elongata. The sequence continues at coordinate 11,585 of NZ_JAZBJZ010000106.1, read as the reverse complement.
TCGGCTTAAAATTTCAGTAAACTCAGATGAGTAATGGCGAAGTTGAGATCCCCGACTTTTTTGGCGAACTTGCAAACCTCTTTTGACAGCCAAGAAAAAGTCGGGGATCTGCGTGCTTAGAAACATGGGAAAATTTTTTATTAGAAATACCCAAATATAAAGGAGCGCATGGGATGCTGCTGAAGGCAAATTTGTCGCTGAGTCGGGTGGGATTGATTTTAATCTTAGGAGCGATCGGAACTCCCTTGGTGATGGCTGCACCCAGTTTTAGCCAAACGACTCCTACGCTTTCCCCAGAGCAGACCGCAGCCTTGAAAGAAGCCGAGCAACTCAATCAACAGTTGATTAAACTCTACAAGCAAGGGAATTATCGAGAAGCGATTCCCATCGCCCAACGCGCCCTCGCGATCCGAGAAACAGCTCTAGGAGCAGACCATCCCGATGTCGCCCAAAGCCTCAACAATCTTGCAGGGTTATATCAAGCCCAAGGAAACTATCCTGCGGCAGAACCTCTCTATAAACGCGCCCTTGTGATCCGAGAAAAAGCCTTAGGAGCCGATCATCCTGATGTCGCTACCAGTCTTAATAATCTCGCATTGTTGTATCAAGCGCAAGGGAACTACCTCGATGCCGAACCTCTCTACAAACGTGCCCTCGCAATTGATGAAAAATCCCTAGAAGCCGATCATCCACTTATCTCTATCAGCCTCAACAATCTCGCAGGGTTGTATTATTCCCAAGGGAAATACACTACCGCCGAACCCCTCTACAAACGTGCCCTTGTGATCCGAGAAAAAGCCTTAGGAGCTGTTCATCCTGATGTCGCCACTAGCCTCAACAATCTCGCGACGTTGTATTGTACCCAAGGTAACTATCTTGCCGCCGAACCCCTCTACAAACGCGCCCTTGCGATTGATGAAAAAGCATTAGGAGCGAATCATCCCGATGTTGCTATCGACCTCGACAATCTCGCAGAATTGTATCGTACCCAAGGTAACTACCTTGCCGCTGAACCCCTCTATAAACGTTCCCTTGCAATTCGAGAAAAAGCATTAGGAGTCGATCACCCCGCTGCTGCCAGAAGTCTCAACAATCTTGGATTGTTGTATTATTCACAAGGTAACTACCTCGCCGCCGAACCTCTCTATAAACGTTCCCTTGCGATTGATGAAAAAGCATTAGGAGCGAATCATCCCGATGTCGCTAACAGCCTTAACAATCTCGCATCGTTGTATCAAGCGCAAGGGAACTACCCTGCCGCCGAACCTCTCTATAAACGCTCCGTCGCGATCCGAAGAAAAGCCCTAGGAGCCGATCATCCCGATGTCGCCCAAAGCCTTAATAATCTTGCATCGTTGTATCGCGCACAAGGTAACTACCCTGCTGCCGAACCTCTCTATAAACGCGCTCTCGCCATCCACGAAAAAGCATTAGGAGCGAATCATCCCGATGTCGCTAGCAGCCTTAACAATCTCGCATCGTTGTATCAAGCGCAAGGGAACTACCCTGCCGCTGAACCTCTCTACAAGCGCTCCCTCGCAATTTATGAAAAAGCCCTAGGAGCCGATCATCCCAATTTCGCCAGCGGTCTCAACAATCTTGGATTGTTGTATTATTTACAAGGTAACTACCCCGCCGCTGAATCCCTCTATAAACGCTCCCTCGCGATTCGCGAAAAAGCATTAGGAGTTGATCATCCCGATGTCGCTAGCAGCCTCCATAATCTCGCAGGGTTATACGATTCACAGGGAAACTACTCTGCCGCCGAACCGCTTTATAAACTTTCCCTCGCGATCTACGAAAAAGCCTTAGGAGTTGATCATCCCGATATCGCCAACAGCTTCAACGGCCTCACTGTTTTGTATCATGCACAGGGAAATATTGCTCAAGCCATTACATCTCGACAAAAAGGACTTGAAGTTGAAGAACATAACTTAAAACTCAATCTAGCATCTGGCTCTGAAACCCAAAAACAGGCTTATATGCAAACTGTTTTAGCGCAAACAGGTTACACAGTCTCCCTTCACGTTCAAGCCGCACCCACAAATCCCGCCGCCATTCGCCTTGCCTTCACTGCCATTTTGCAACGCAAAGGTCGCCTCCTCGATGTCCTATCCACCAACCTCCAAACCCTGCGCCAACGTCTCACCCCCGACATCCAACCGCAATTTGACCAATGGTTAGCGCTCAAAAGCCAACTCGCCAACTTCGCGCTCAAAAACACCCCGATCGACAAATATCGTCCCCTCCAACAACAAGCCGAAGAACTAGAGTCCACGCTCAACCGTCGCAGTACCGAGTTGCAAGCCATTACCGAAACCGTCACTCTAGAAGCCGTCCAGAAACAAATTCCATCCGATTCTGTTCTGATCGAGTTCTTTCGCTACAGTCCATTCGATCCTAAAGCCGCCAGAAAAAATTCATGGGGTAAACCTCGCTACGTTGCCTATATCCTCCATTCCCAAGGCGAACCCAAATGGGTAGACCTCGGTGAAGCCGATGCTCTAGAGAAATCGATTCAAACATTTCGTCAAGCTATAGGACGTAACCCCAATAACCCCGATCGCGACTCCGATCCGCAGTTAACCATCGCTCAGGTCAAGCAAACCGCCCGCGAACTCGACCAAAAGCTGATGCAACCGATTCGCCCCCTGTTGGGCAACGCCAAGCAACTGCTGATTTCTCCCGATAGCCAACTCAATTTGATTCCCTTTGCTGCCCTCGTGGACGAGCAAAACCGCTTCCTGCTCGAAACCTACGACATCACCTATCTCTCGTCTGGTCGGGACTTGCTACACCTGAAACGCACGGGAATTACCCTGCAACAACCCGTTCTCTTTTCTGACCCCGACTATGGCAAACCCTCTGACAAATTAATTGCTAGCATCGGTCGCAACCCCTGCGAGACCAAAATTGCCTCTAGAGATTCAGACCCATCGGTTGCCCTCGCCAGCAAGATCTTCTGCTCTCTGCCCAATGTTGCCGCCGAGACTAGTGCGATTCAGACGCTGTTACCGCAGGCGCAGCTATTGAGCCAAGCCCAAGCCACCAAAACTGCCGCCAAGAAACTTCGCAGCCCCAGCATTCTCCACTTTGCCACCCATGGCTTCTTTCTTGCCGATCCGCCCAATGCCAATCCCGATGCCCCGATCCGCCAAAATCCGCTTTCTCTGTCTGCCCTAGTTCTCGCCAATTTTAACCAGCGTCAAGCTTGCGGCGACGACCCCAATTGCAATGGCTTACTCACAGCACAGGATGTCACCACGATCGACCTGCGCGGCACTAAACTCGTATTTCTCTCGGCTTGCGAGACGGGGCTGGGCAAAGTCACTAGTGGCGAAGGCGTTTATGGTTTGCGTCGCGCCTTTACCCTCGCAGGGGTGGAGAGTCAAGTTATGAGCCTGTGGTCGGTGGACGACAAAACCACAAGGGAGTTAGTCGAGAGTTACTACAAAAATCTCAAAGCCAGTCAAGGGCGCAGCCAGTCACTCAAAACAATTCAGTTAGATTTGCTCAAAAAATATCAATATCCCTACTATTGGGCGGCCTTTATCCCCTCTGGCAATTGGACGGCAATTCCTGAGGTATTTAACCCATAAATGATGAACCTCTCCCTCCCAGCCTCCCTCTCCTTTCAGGGGAGGGAGGAGCAGGAAAATATTAGGAGAGGGGTTGGGGAGAGGTAAAACCATAAATCCCCAATTCTGGTGACTTAAAACATTCTTGTCCCCCCAGAATTTTGGGCTGGAGATGCCCGAAGGGGGAGCAAACCCTCTAGCTATAAGGAATTTGTGCGATTTACAGCCGCAAATCAAAAAAATTCAAAAATTATCTTGACAAACAAAACCTTTATTCGGTACTCTAACAAAAGTGTGAAATACGCCCCCATCGTCTAGAGGCCTAGGACACCTCCCTTTCACGGAGGCGACGGGGATTCGAATTCCCCTGGGGGTATTAACGCAAAGGACAAGCCAGCACCCTTATGCACCTAACCAATAGTGATAAGGAAGAAATACTTTCTGTAATTAAAAAGCAACTCGAAGCTTTACAGAAAGATGATGCGATCGCGGCTTTTTCCTGTGCCAGTGAGTTTATTCAGGCTCAGTTTGGCTCACCAGCCACATTTATGGACATGGTAAAAACAGCCTATCCGGCTGTTTACCGACCTCGTTCTGTTATCTTTGAAGATATTGCCCTAATTAACGGCGCGATCGCACAGCCAGTGCTTTTGCTAGGTCAGGATGACGATTTGGTCATGGCATACTATCTCATGCTGAAACAATCCGATCTCAGTTGGAAAATAAATGGCTGTATTTTAGCCCCCCCAAAAGGTATTGGTAGCTAAAAAGTGTTTAAAATAATATGGCAATATCGATAGCCCTTTGCAAATCTGTGGGATAAGACCGGACATGGAAGAATCAAATTATCCGGAAACGCTGGAATGGACACCAGAGGCAAAAGCCAAGCTTAAGAATATCCCTTATTTTGCTCGAACGCTGGCACGTCAACGTATCGAGAAAATTGCGATCGCTGCCAATGCTGACATTGTGACGGTAGAAATCGTAGAACAAGCTCGCCTAGAGTTTGGTCAGTAAGCTAAAACGCCCCTATGACCTTAAATAATAAAAATCTCGATCGCGGCTATTTATTAACCGAGCAGCCCAATCCGCACAGCCAAAACCTCGATCGCCTCAGCCCCTTAGAACTGGTAGACCTGTTTAATCAAGAAGACGCCAAAGCAGTTGCTGCTGTGGGGCAAGAGCGCGAAAATATTGCCCGAGCGATCGCCACGATCAGCGAAGCCCTGCGACAAGGGGGCAGATTGTTTTATGTGGGGGCGGGAACGAGCGGACGTTTAGGCGTTCTCGATGCTGCCGAATGTCCGCCGACATTCTGTACCAGTCCCGAACTGGTGCAGGGCATTATTGCAGGGGGCAAAGATGCCCTAGTGCGTAGCTCCGAGGCTTTAGAAGATCGCGAAGAGGATGGTGCTAGCGCGATCGCCCAGCATCAAATCTGCGATCGGGATGTCGTGTTTGGCATTACCGCAGGTGGAACTACCCCCTACGTGCATGGCGCACTCAGAGCCGCCCAACAAAGGCAAGCCAAAACGATTTTTTTTGCCTGCGTCCCCCAAGAGCAAGTACCGACAAATTACGACCTAGACATTCGCCCTTTAGTTGGGGCAGAGATCTTAGCAGGCTCCACCCGATTGAAAGCGGGAACTGCTACCAAACTGGTGCTCAACACGATTTCTACGGGCGTGATGGTGCAACTGGGCAAGGTTTTTGGCAACCGCATGGTGGATGTGGCGGTAACCAATAGCAAACTCTACGATCGCGCCCTAAGAATTGTGATGGATCTGACCGACCTCGATCGCGATCGGGCAGTCGATTTATTGGCGCGATCGCAGAAACAAGTGAAACTAGCGTTGCTAATGCATTGGAAAAATCTAGATGCGACTGAAGCCGCTAATCTTTTGCAGCAAAACCACGGCAACCTCACACGAGCCATTGGTAAAACTGCATCAGAGTGAAGATTAAGCTAACGTGAATTCGGGATAAGGAATATGAGACGAAATATAGGGCATACAAGCGTTCTGGGCAGGCACGGGGGCACTGCCCCTACAATTGGTGTAGGGGCGATGGATGATGTGTGCTCGCCCCAATTTACTTCTAGCGTTCGTAGCTTAAGATTCCTGCATCTCCATCGAGTTCTGCGATACAGCCATTACATAAAGGCATATTAATACCATCATGACCAAATGGAAGGTTGACTACTAGCGGAATTTCTAGCGACTGTAGGCGATCGCGCCAAACTTCTTCCATGCCTAGGGTAGGTGTTGAAACTTCACTTTGACTAAATCGCCCCAATGCGACTCCTTTGACTTTGTGCAGCAAGCCGCTCAGCCTCCAATGGGTGAGCATGCGATCGACTTTGTAGGGGGGTTCTGCGACATCTTCAAACGCTAAAATTACATTTTCCATATCGGGACAGAGGGGGGTTCCAATTAGATGCGTCGCAACATTAAGATTTCCTGATAACAGGATGCCTTGGGCTTTACCACCGCCCCAACCCATACCCGATAGGCTCACTGAGTCGATTTTCCCTTCAAGCCAACCAAAGAATTTCTCTATGCTTTCTGGGGGTTGATTCCCCAAGGTGCTGGCTACCGATGCATGGAAGCTGCCGATCTGTTTATTTGCTGCTAAGCCCCATTGCAACGCCGTAACATCAGAGAAGCCGATCAGCCATTTAGGATGGGATTGCAGATCTTGCCAGTTGAGGATTTCTAGTAAACGGGTGGAGCCATAACCACCCCTTGCACAAATAATTGCTCCGCATTCAGGATCGTTCCATGCTTCTAGCAACTGTTGATAGCGATGCCGATCGCTTCCTGCTAGGTAGCCCCAAGGCTGATTCATATCAGGTGGAATTTTGACTGTATAGCCTCGATCTCGCCAAACTTGGAGACCTTGCTCTAAGCGTTCCCAGTCTCTAATATCGCCACTTGGGGCAATCACCCGCACAGTCTCTTTGGGGTTTATGGGTGGCGGAATCACAAGCGATCGCATAGGTCAAACTTTGTCGTTGGTTGTATTTTTTCGTTCTTGTCCGTAAGCAATGGTAGTCTATTCCTAGTCTCTTGCAACGAATACCAAATTCAACTGAATTGCAATCGGTCGGAGTTTGAGTTCCGCGCAATACGCGATCGCACAAAGACTGTAAAGCAGTTTTTTGAACAGGGCATCCACCCTTAATTTCTTGGGCAGTAATTTCAGTAAGGTTATGGAATCTATTCTCTTACAGGTTTTGGCGATTGTCATTGGTGCATGCATCGGCAGCTTTTTGAATGTGGTTGTCTATCGCGTGCCTGCGGGACTATCGATTTTGTTTCCACCCTCCCGTTGTCCTCATTGTCTCAAGAAGTTGAGCTCTAGAGATAACATTCCGATTTTGGGTTGGTTTTTAATTCGAGGCAAGTGTCGCTATTGCCACACAAAGGTGTCATGGCGTTACCCTGCGGTAGAGGCTTTGACTGCCATTCTGTTTTGGAGTGTCGCTTTCCATTTTGGCTTTTCCCAGCCTTGGTATGTTCTGCTATTTTACGGAGCTTTTTTGAGTTGGTTGCTGGCACTGACTCTGATCGATCTGGATACGATGACTTTGCCCAATCAAATTACCCAATCAGGGCTGGTTTTAGGGCTGATCTATCAAAGTGCGATCGCATTCGAGCCTACTGTGATTCCCTATGCGGCTAAGTTGAGTTGGGGTAGCCAAATCCTTGTGGGCGTTACGGGTGCTGTGGTGGGCATTTGGTTGTTAGATATCGTGCGCTGGCTCGGCAGATTCTTTTTAGGAAAAGAAGCCATGGGGGCAGGGGATGCCAAACTTGCTGCCATGATGGGGGCTTGGTTGGGGTGGCAACACCTATTGTTGGCGATTTTATTGGCAGCGACAGTGGGGTCTATATTGGGTCTATTTGCGGTAGCGACAAAAGTCCTAGGTAGAGAACAGCCCTTTCCCTTTGGTCCATTTTTAGCAATGGGTGGGGCTTTGTCGCTATTTTGGGGCAGTACAATTATCTCTACCTATCTCGGCTGGTTTGGAATAAATTAGCTGTCGGATTTGCCTACCTGTTATACACTCCCAATGCTTATGTTATGGATAAACAAGGGGATAGAGAACTGGATCGATTGCCGAACGGTTGTCTGGGCAAATTTCACGAGACTCTCTAGCTTCTTGAAGCACTAGCTCTTCATCTTCGAGTCTATATTTGTATAGACTGCCACAATCACGAGTTCTCTGATGTATGCTTAAGGTTTTGGTGTTTGAATTATAGGTTGGTGTCCCTGGAGGCATTTGTCGATAAATGTCTTGTAAATGATATTTATCGTTTAGAGATAGTGATTTTACTTCAAAGCGATCGTCTTTAGTATCGAGTAAAAAATAACTGAACAGTGGATTTTTAGTATTGGCTCCACAAAAAAAAGCAAAAAGATATTTTTGATCGCCTACTTTATAAATCTCAGAAAATTTCGCTGGATTGATATATATGTGTCGTCCACCTAAACATGAACCAAACTCATTTTTCTGAGCTTCCACATATTTCTCAAGTTTTCTTTTAATCGATTCGTACTGAGGATCGCTTTCTGCGGTGCTTTTCCAAAAATCAAGTTTTTGAACTTCTACTAGCTGCTTTGTTGAGAGGTAGCGTGTAAGAGATTCTCTAGAGTAAGAAGGATCGTAAAATTTTCCATAAAAAGCAATGTAAAGTGATGGTCTTATATCCGACTCTAGGCTTTTTGCTATAGGCAAAGTCAGCTTAATGGAACGATTGCCACTCCTTCCAACAATAGAATCTTCTTTTAATCCAAGATAGGCTTCCTCTTCAATTGCAAAGATTTTGCTTGCATATTTACGCTTAATCTTAAAGTAAGCAGGCTTTAAAGAATTTTGTTTTTCACTGCAAATGTAAACTACATAGTTCCCAGTTTCCCCATAGATGAGAATATCTCCTATGTCAGCACAAGTTTTATCGTCTTTTATCTCGCTGATATCACCTACTTGCATTGATGACTTTTGACTGTCGGTAATCACTTGCACGATTGTTGTAGTTAGCTGCTCTTGTGCCATCGCAACTAGGGGCGACTGAGTACTTACAGTAGGAGCCTGTTTGGCAATGCACCCAGGAAGAAGAAAACTCAAACCTCCAAAGAGAAGTACTGAATTAAATAGCCTCATATCTAAATTAAGATTCGTTTCATTCAGTTAATTTCAACTCTTCGAGATTCCATAATGCGCCACCGATCGCACTAGGTTTAACACCTTCCACGCGATCGCGTATGGCAACAAGAGAGAGGGGTGTGACTAAGTGAATCAAAGGTAGTTGTTCTTGGACTAACTGCTGATATTGAGCGTAGACAGCTTTGCGTTTGTCTTCTTTAATCTCTTGAGAAGCCTTGATCATTAAATCGTGAATTTCTTTTTCCCAAGGGGCAATCTCTCGCCCTGGATAACTTGGCTCATCAGGATTGGGGCCTTTGTTAAACATGTGCAGCTCGCCATCTGTAGCCCAGAGGTTGATACTGCCATGGGGTTCGACGCCCCCAGTAAAGCCGAGAATAATTGCATCCCACTGTTTGGAATTGTCAAGCTTATCAACCAGAATGTTAAAGTCAATACCCGTAAAGTCTACAGCGATGCCAATCTTATCTAAGTCATTCTTGATCTGTGTGCCCACTTGTCCGCGCACGGGGTTGCTCCCTGAATTCGTGAGTAAGGTAAATCGGACTGGATTGCCCTGAGCATCCTGTAGCTTGTTCTCAGAGTTGTAGCGAAATCCTGCTTGCAGTAGAAGTTCTTTTGCCTTTTGCGGGTCGTAGTTATAGGTTTTTAGTCCTTCCTTTTCTGATAAGAAGTAAGGGCTAGGAACAGAAATGGGGGAATCTTGCGGTGCACCCAAGCCACGATAGGTATTGGTAATCATGGTTTGCCGATCGATCGCATAGGCGATCGCCCGACGGAAGTTGACATCGTTATACCATTTTGACTTCATCGGTTCCACAAAGGGCTGATTGGTTTTCGGATCGCGCCCTTTATTTAAGTTAAACATCACAAACAGTTCGCCCGTGGAAGGCCCATTATTATAGATTTTGAACTTATTTCTTTGCTCTTCTCGCTTTAATAGTTGAAAATCTTCTCCGCGCAAATTGTAAATATCTAATTCGCGAGAACGGAATTTCAAGAATGCAGTATCTATAGAACCTACGATTTGATAGATAAATTTTTCAATATAGGGTTTAGGTTGATTCCAATAGTAGGGGTTGGGCTTAAAGATAAAGCGTTCGCTGGGACGGTATTCGGCGATCGTATAGGCAGCATTGCCCACAAGTTCGGTAACTGGAGTCTTGAGCGTCCATGTTTCTAAGAATTTCGGTCGTTTCTTATCATCCGTTTCTGTAATGGTTTTTCCTAAAATATGTTTTGGTAAAATCCCCGTGCCACCAACCGTTCGTAGAAATGGTGCAAATGGCTCTGATAGGCTAAATGCAATGCGGCGATCGTCCAGTTTCTCAATTTTTGGTAGTTCCTTCTTTTTACCCACCTTGAGAATATCTCGACTACTGGTAGGAATCTGCTCGTTAAAAATTATATCTTGGAACGTAAATAGAACATCATCGGCAGTTAAAGGAGCCCCATCTGACCATTTTAAATTGGGTCGCAGTGTAAACATGATGCGCAAGCCATCATCCGACACTTCCCACTTTTCTGCTAACTCAGGCTTCAGCTCAGAAGTTACACCATCAGAGTTCAGCAAGCCATTAAATACTAAACCTAAGACCTGACTACTTGTCGCATCCCCTACTAAGACTGGGTTAAAAGTTTTTGGATCGCTGAGGATAAAATCGACAAGGCGATTTTTTTCAGGATGCGTGTCGCCACTTAACGTTGAACATCCCATCAAAAAAATAGAGCTAACCGCTGCAATTAGCAGCAAAATCAACAATCGCAGCGTCGATTTAGAATTTCGCCTCAATCTTTGACGAGGATTAATTCCGATCGCATTTGATTTGGGATATGGCTTCATAGAACAAAAAATAGATAAGACTGGTTGATATTAGACTCAAGTTATACAGTGGCAAATTCAGTTAAAGGGCGCTTGCTCGGATGTTGGAACCCCAGCACGATGTCTTCGGGGGGTATCCCGGCACCTAATAGTTCATTAGCGATTCCCTGTTTGGTCCAATCTTCTTCGATCCAGATTTTACCTTGCTCGATCTTGAGGTAAACCATCACAGCAAAATCTCGTCGCTTGCCATCCCAACCAACATGGAACCAGAAATAATGATCGCGCTCTCGATCGAAGGAAACACATTCCTGTATGCCAATTTGATTCGCACCTGCTGCCCAATCTCTATATTCGGATAGAAGTTTTTGGATAATTTGGCGATACTGAGTTAGCTTAACCATTGCACAACCTCCTGCTCATCTATGTTGACAACAAAAATTTTGATTTGACTGGATCGAACCAGATACTCAATTCCCTCACGTCTGAAGAAATTGTTGTAAGTAATATCATCTATGGCTAAGTAAAGGTCATACTCGGGGGCAGTTTCTTGAAGTAGCATTTGATAGACCTTGTATTGCCCTAATGCAAGGTGAAAGTCGGTCATTAGGGAACGTCCTACAAAACTTTTGATTTCAACGACAATTTTCTGACCTTCTCGTTCAACAGCAAACGATCTTTCGGCAGCGAGATCGGCATATAAATCAACATCCTTATACTTAATACGATAAGGATCTGCAAGGATTACCCAATTGTCTTTAATCAGGGCTGATTTCACTGCATCATGGTAAAGATCTCTAGCAGACATGATGTTATATCTTCACCTCCATGATAATCGAAGATTCACAACTGACTGTATTGACGCTCCATGTCAACTTCACCAACATCTGTGACAGTAGGTAAGGATTATGGTAACCGTAGAGCAAATATTGAGTCATAGGGCAATTGAATCTTATTTACATAACTCACCTTACGCGGAAGCCTAGGATGGTTTCAGAGACTGCCACACAGCAAA
>NZ_JAZBJZ010000105.1:0-19119 GCF_036349135.1 Tumidithrix elongata BACA0141 | reverse complement strand
CCTCATTTTCCTCAAATCCCTTCCTACTCTTGTTTGTATTTTTAGAGATGCCCTGAAATTATTTCTGCTGGTTTAGCAGACAAGGTTAGCAAAGAAGATCTGGCAGCTTTACAAAAACTGCAAGAAGAGTTTGCGGCTGAGTTAGCTACCCTACGCGGTCGAGTTGATGCCTTGGAAGCCAAAACCGCAAAGCTTGAGGCGCAACAGTTTTCTACAACGACCAAGCTATATGGACAAGCCATTTTTGGCGTTCAAGCCCGTACCAGTAATACTGCCGATCTATCGCCTAGAGGTGATGGACTTAAGGATTCTGTCGATCCTGCCACCAATCTCACCTTTGGCTACAATGTCCAATTGAGTTTAGCGACTCAATTCGATCCACGCAGTTTGCTATTGACTGGATTACAGATGGGTAACCTATCGTCATCCATTGGTACATTTGGGGGGACGACTGGTTCGGCTTTCTTGTCAAATACCTTTACGCGTCTTGGGTATGAACTAGATACAGGTGGTGCCGTTCAGCTAAGTGACTTATCCTATCGTCATTTAATTGCCGATAACTTTGCCATTATCGTTGGACCAGTTGGCGTCAACCCAGTCACCGTATTTCGCGGACCTAACCGTTACGAAAATGCGGGACAAGGGGCAATTTCAGCTTTTGCTCAACGTAACCCCATTCTTAACCTTGGTAACACCACGGCGGGGTTAGGGTTTGACTGGCAAATTGCACCAAGAGTCAGTTTGCAAGCCGTTTACTCTGCGGGCGATGTGGCAAATCCTACAGGATCGGGGGGGCTATTTGGTGGACCAACTACAATTGGGGCTCAACTATCATTGACGCCTGCTGAAACTGTAGATGTGGCACTCTATTATCTCAACTCCTATGTCACCAGTCCGAGCTTAAATACTGGGGTTGGGGATAACCTGATTGGACCAATTGGTTCTCGCTATAACACCAATGCATTTGGCGCTTCTGTAAACTGGCAAATCTCACCCAAGGTCACGTTTGGTCTTTGGGGCGGTTATACAAGTTCCAATTTGGTTGGTTCCAGTATTGCAATTCCAGGGTTACAGGGAACTGTAGAAACGACAAATTGGATGGCTTATTTTAACTTCCCTAACCTATTCAATGATGGCGATTTATTAGGCATCTATGTTGGTCAGCCTCCCAAGATTACCAGTAGCAATATCAACGTCAGTGGTTTCCCTGCATTTAATGTGCCTAGTGCGATCGGACTACCTGGTGTTGCTTCAGGAGATGTAGGTGGGCAACCTGCTTCTACAACTCATCTTGAGGCTTTTTATCGATTTCGCGTCACTAAAAACATCAGTATAACTCCGGGCATTCTGGTGTTGTTTAATCCCGTTCACACCTCGACGAGTGACACGATCACAATAGGTACGTTGCGCACCACTTTCACGTTCTAGTTTCACGGTTTCAGAGGGGCGATCGCTTAATCACCTAGATGAAAGCCCCTCGATTCAACGACCTCTGTCTAAAATTTAAGGAGAAAATGGATGACTAATAAACTTTCCCGTTATGCCCTAGCCTTTAGTATTCTTGGTGGCGCAGCGATCGCGACTTCTTCCCCAGCGTTAGCTCAAACAACAACCGTCAACTTCAGCAACAATGGTGGCACCATTGGCACAGCAACATTTAACTCCACCGCAGGGGCAACTCCCACTTTCAACTTTCCTAATCCCATTACGGTGATTACTCCCGCAGGTACTGCAAACCTAGCTTCATTCGCACCAACCGCAGGGCAAACCACGTTTAACAATGGGTTTACCAATGTTCAAACAGGTGACGGTTTTAGCTCTGTAGGTACCTCCACAGGAAGCGCGGGACTCAATACTGGCAACCCCAATGACGGTCAAAATGCTGTCTTTACCGCACAGCCAACAACCCTAAATGGCAAGGTGGTAACGACTACAGCAAATAATTTGGTTACCACCAACTCCACCATTACTGCGAATATCACAGCGCTGAGCATTACTGTTCCCAAGACAAATCTCACGGGTGCTAACCTTAACAATCCCGTTGGGGCTGGCGATGTTTTTGTTCCATTTAAAGGTGGAACGTTTGACATTACGACCAATCCTACGACTTCATCATTTACTAGCAAATCCCTCACAATACTTACCCCCATTGGAACGATCGATCCTCTGACATTTGTTCCTAAGAGCTATGTCAACTTCGATCGCTCGGGAAGTATTGCTGCGCTTGACAATTTGCAACTGACCGGTGAAACCTCTGGCAAATTTAAGTTTAATGACAGCAGAACTGCCGATCTGACCAATTTTGCTACCACTATCAGGGGCACGGTTACTACGGCTAGCACGGCAGCGACTCCTACAAGTAGTCAAAATGTGCAGGGCGTGATCACAGGTGGAGGGCTTACCATTCCTGCATCCAGCATCAAGGGTACTGCCAATACATCTGGAACAGGTTCGGAAATTGTGATTATCAATATTTTCACATTTCTACCTCCTGGTCTGTTAAAGGCAAAGCCCGAACTCTTGGCTTTTTACCTTAATAATCCTGGCTCAGTAACCTATACATTCACCTCTAGTGATGATGTTGTCACCTTCAATAATGTCTACTTCCTCAATCGCGGTCAGTTAAAGAAACTGTTGCGCACAGGTGACCTTGGTACTGGTGGAGAAACGGTAAAGTTTGTGATTTTACCTTCCTCTCTATTGAAACTGAAGCCTGGCACGGTGGTTGTGGTAGAGCGTCCTAGCTCAACCTTGACCAGCAGAGTTTTCTACACCATGAGCAACAAGTCTCATGATGATGACTAATTGCTTGTAGTCAGTCTAGAAGTTTGATACTAAAAAAGGGCAGATACCTCTGCCCTTTTTTATCTAGAATAAGGGGCAAAGTGGCAGACATATTCTGATTTGACTGGGCAGGTTTTATCCGCGATCGCTTGATTTCCCTCAAGATCGAGCCTTTCCAAATGGGTCAGAGCAGATAAAGGTTTGATATCGGTAATTTGATTGTTGCGAAGGTCGAGATCTTTGAGCTTAGTTAGATCTGCTAAAGGTCTGAGGTCGGTTATGTGATTATTCTCGATGTAGAGTCTATTCAAACTCGTCAAAGCTGATAAAGGCTTGAGGTCTTTGATCTGATTGTCACTTAGAAATAAATCTTGCAACTTGGTTAAAGAGGATAAAGGCTTGAGGTCGGCGATCTGATTTTTATCAATGTAAAGCACAGCAAGTTTTGTCAGGGATGACAGAGGCTTAAGATCGCCGATCTGATTTTTGGCAATGTGAAGACTGACCAGCTTCATCAAGGGGGACAGCGGTTTAAGGTTTGTAATTTGATTGACCTCTAGATCGAGTTTCGTCAAACTTGTTAGAGAAGATAAAGGCTGAAGGTCAGAAATCTGATTGAGCCTAAGGCTTAGTAAAGTTAGTTTTGTAAGCTTTGACAGAGGTTTAAGATCTGAGATTTTGTTGTTAGAGAGATCTAGTCCAATCAGGTTGGTTAGAGAAGAAAGGGGTTTAAGATCGGAAATTTTGTTATTCCCAAGGTCAAGCATAGCTAGTCTAGTCAGGGATGCTAGAGGTCGCAGATCGCTAACTTGATTTTCGCTAAGGTAGAGCTTTTTGAGTGGAGTCAAGGAAGACAGAGGCTGGAGATCTTCAATCTGTAGTTTTGCGAGATAGAGACTCTCTGCTTTGGTGAGTATTTGGTCGGCTTGTTGGCAGTTTTGCGTTTTCGCAATTTTTAAGAGTTCGTCAACTGTATGTTGAGGCGATCGCGGCAGGGTATCTCTTTGCAAACACCAATCAACAAAGCGTTTGGGCGTTTTACTCGCCTCTATTGGGACGGCAACTGAGTCTAAAAAAAGCCCCGAACCTTGTAAGAGAACTACTTGGGCAACGACCACACCTACTAATCGCGATACTCTATATCCTCGTTTCATAAAAAATCAGAATAGCCACCTAACTCTTATTGTATCAAGGCTTGAAAGCGAGGATTGTTGCGGATGCGATCGCTACGGACGATTTCATTTTCTTCAAGATTTATATTTGGTTACATGGTTCTATTCTCCAGCTAGTTTCAATATCTCTTCATATACCTCTGTTTGCACCCAAAAGCCCCGATTAATCAGCTCATCTAACATAAGTTGTACGGAACCAATTAGCCCTTGACGTTTAGCTGCGAGTAAAATACCCAGTAATCCAATTACTTGCACTCCTGAAGCGATCGCAGCTTTCCGTCCGCGTCGTTCGTCAATTATTAGGCGATCTGCATTTAACTCGACAGCAAGTGTAATTGCTTCTGCCTCTCCTAGGTCTAGCGTTTTGTGGAGTGTTTGAAATAATGCAATGTTTGTAATAGAGCGAATTTGAACCCAATCTAATGTTTGAATAGCAGATGAAGCAGGGTTTGTAATATCTGCGTTAAGAAGTTCTTGATATACAGCAGAAGGAATAACGATCTCGCCATATAATTTATGCAATAAAGCCAACTGTCCAATAACAGCAAGATTACTAATCGCTGATGTGTCGCTAACTACAATCATCGCCAATCGTTTGCTTCTAAAGTCTTAAGATCTTCATGAAGTTCTGTAAGCCCATAATGAAGAGGTATTTTGCGGCTGGCTAATAGTCGTTGAAATTCAAGTTGGTTCATGTTCGCAAAACGACTCGCCTGACCAAGTGTAAACTTATCTTTTTGAAAGAGAACGATCGCAATTTCTTGTAGCATTTCAGCTTCTGTCATTTGCACATTTTGCAAGACCGCATCGGAAATAATTACGCTCATTACATTTACTCCATAAGTTGCTTAAATTCTATTTTCGAGCTGGAATTGTGATTCATCTTTTTTACTTAACGCCACACAGTAACTCCCACAATGTCGAAATGGTAAGCGACTGGTCATGATAATTTTTTAGGAAGTTTCTTTGCATAGATAAGTTCAGCGAGAACGGCATCGTGATTGATGGATGTATCGGTATATCCACTACCTTGAGTTGCTGGGTTTAAGCAAAAAGGCTTTTTGGGTTTGGACTGACCAAGTTTTATTAGCGATCTCCTTTGTTGAGGTAGATTGAGCCGCTCCAAATCAGTCAGAAGAGACAAAGGTTTGATACTGGCAATTCGATTGTTGCGAGAACAGAATAGGTTTTTAATTTATACTAACCCAGTACGCAGAGCGGTTACTGCTGCTTGTACGCGATCGTCCACGGCTAGCTTGTTCATAATGCCGCGCACGTGGGTTTTGACCGTGTTAGGGCTGAGATATAAATTTGCCGCGATTTCTGGATTGCTCAGTCCTTCTACCATGAGTTTCAGCACATCGAGTTCTCGTTCTGATAGAGGCGCAAAGTTACTCTTGGGCACAGGCGGCTTGAGATGTTCTAGAACTTTGCGGGCAATTTGCGGATCTAGGTAAGTCGCACCGTCTCTCGCTGCGGTAAAAGCAGCCATTAACCGCTCTGAGTTTGTACCCTTGACACAATAGGCATCGGCTCCGCTGGAAAGTGCAGCAATAATTTCAGTTTCTGCGGTATGGGAGCTCAGCATCACAATGCGAATCTCTGGCAGAGCAGCTTTGATCTGTTGCGTCGCCGCAATTCCATCCAGACGGGGCAAGCCAATATCCATCACCACAATATTGGGTTTTAATTCTTTTGCCATCTTGACACCCATGTAGCCATCTTCGGCAATACCGACAACACTTACATGGGCGTAGCTCGATAGGGACTGCTCTAACCCAAGTTGAATTAGGGGATCGTCTTCAACAATTAATACTCGTAAAGGATCCTTTTCAGTGGCGATAGTCATAATCTTTGGTAGCGAACAATCACGAAAAATTCAGGTGTAATTTCCCTGCCATCATTATGTACTACATTCACGCCAAACTTTCAGTTTAAGGATGAGGTAACAGCCAAGCAGATACAGCGATCGCCATTTTTTCACTCAAATTCATCAATTGCTGCAATTCTAGATTAGAAATCGTTTCACAGAGGGCGATCGGCAGGTTACTCGGTTGATTGCCGGGTTTCTGCTGCGATAGTACGCTCAAAGCCAGACGGCAGCTAGGCGCGATCGCTTGCTGCAGATAGTCGAGCAGTAACTCCTGCGCCTGATTGAGATCGAGGGATAAATGTAAGCGAAATGCTAAATCTAAGGCTTGCTCGATCTGACTGAGACTATTGAAAATCGATGGATCTGAGGTGCGATCGTGATGAATCAGTTGCCAAATTTGCTGCACGATCGATCGCTGGAGAATTTTTGCCGCTTCCGCACGATTTATATTACATCCGAGATGGTCAGCCTCGATCGCAACAGCATCTAACTCAGCGATCGGCAAGGATTCGCCGCTTTCTAGCCGTTTCAGTTCCTGCATTAAGCGATTGTTGAGGGTAATATCCGCCGCAACTTGCAGCTCGGGCGGCACGTTTAACCCATCGCGACGAAAAGACGCGAGAATACCGTAGTTATCTCGATAAACTTGGGCGTAAAGCTGATCGAGGCGCATGAGCGTCTCCCCTGCCAACAGGTGCAAAATACGATGGCGTTCCTCAGCAAACAGGTGATGGAGGCTAAAGTATTCGCTGCCAAAGACATCTGCCATCGCCAAAATTAAAGCGGCAGCACTGGCTAGTTGCAATGCCTTAAATAATTGCGACTTGATCAGCTCGTATTCGCGTCTGCCTGTAAATAGATCGATGCAGCAGTGGAAATCATCGCCGCCCAAATGAAGTACGGCAAACACATAATCTACGGACTCTTGGGTAATGCCAGAGGTAATCTGAATCTGTCCGATCGCGAGGGTATTAGAACCCATGCGCTGCAGTTGATAGTCGTGCTGCTCGATCGTGTAGCAGTAAAGCTGCTGCGATCGCAGGTAGGTGGTAAATAAAGAACTGATGGCATAGTGAGCCGCAACCTGTTGCAGGCTGATCTTGGAAGTCAGGACATGCTGGCGATACACCTCAGCCCCATTGCCGAATAGGGGAATATTGCTCGGGCACTTTTCTAAACGCTGAATAAATTCTGGCTCTAGCAAGATCCCCGTCACATCTGCCGCCAACTCAATCGCTCTCGCGGCATAGCGCAGAATTTGCACCCCTTCAGGACGGGATAATTCTTCAAAAAACCATCCGCAACTGGTAAACATCAACAGGGCATGGCGTTGCATCTCTAGTAGCCGCAGGGCGTCCACCCGATATTGGGGAGACTTGTGACGTCCCTTGCCGAAATTTTGAAAAAATGCCTCTAATTTCTCTTCGCTGTTGACGATGCCATGTCTTAAAGAATCGCGCAAAACATAGATATAGGCATCTCTCGCTGCCCAAGGGTCAGTAAAATATTTGCTCCCTACATCTGCGTAAATATCGCCAAGGCGATCGCGCAGCCAATTTAAACTCTGGCGTAAAGGCTGACGCCAAGCTCCGTAACCAATCTCAGTCCCGCAACCGCAGTCATTCTGCCAGCGATCGACCCCATGGGCGCAGCTCCAAGCGGTCACAGGCTTAAGCACGACTTCCCATGTGGGCGGATACAAACTGAGATAATGGGCGTAATTGGTGACCGTCCAGCCTCGGTTGGGAAATTCTGACTCAAACCCATAGGCAAGCGACATTTCGGTGAATTGTTTGTGATGTCCAAAGGTTTCGCCATCCGTTGCCACCGAGATCAGTTGCGAAGCGCGGCGATCGCCACGCACAGCTTGCCCCAGACGCGCCGCAAAATTATAGGAACTGTTGAGCAAATCGCCAAACCCCATATCGCGGGAAATTGGTCCATCGTAGAAAAAGATATCGATATAGTTTTTGGTGCGATCGCTTGGATCCAGATAGCAGCGATAGGGACGGTTGGGATCGATTTGACTACCGCTGACTTCATTCCAAGGGTTTTCGCCTTGCTCTTTGGTTTCCAAAGCTGCCTCTGAGGCGGTGCTGGGCATAGGACGACAGCGCAGCGCTTGCGATGGTGCCAAAATAATAAACTTGATCCCCTCTTGCACCAAAGCTTCTAGGGTTTCGAGATCGACAGCAGTTTCTGCCAGCCACATGCCTTCAGAGTCGCGCCCAAATCGAGATTTAAAGTCAGCCTTGCCCCAACGAATTTGGGTGAGTTTGTCGCGCCAGTTCGCCAAGGGCATAATGATGTGGTTGTAAACCTGTGCGATCGCATTGCCATGACCATTTAACCGTTCGGCACTGCGCTTATCGGCATCTAAAATGCGCTGATACACAACAGGATCGTGCTGCTCCATCCAAGATAGAAGCGTGGCACCAATATTAAAACTGAGGTACTCAAAGTTATTCACGATTTTGAGTAATTTGCCATCCCCCGTCATCACCCGCGCAAAGGCGTTGGGGCGATAGCATTCGTGGTGAATGCGTTGATTCCAATTGTGAAAGGGAGCGGCACTATCTTGTCGCTCGATCGCATTCAGATAAGGATTTTCACGGGGTGGCTGATAAAAATGTCCGTGTACGGTAATGTAGACTCCCCGATCTACAAGCTGAGATGAAGTAGAGGTAGGAGCGGACGATGAAGCAATAGTCACGATTATTTTTGGCTGTTAATGTACGTGTGGCTTAAATCATGCTATTCAAACGGTATATCCTTTGCTCCGATCCCCATCCACGCTGCACATTTTCTTAAGAAATCTAAATTGACGCCGCGATCAGTTCTCCTTTGTAATTGCCTCCTACACCAAAACCTTGGAGAAGAATTTTCAAGTCCCCCAGAAATGGGGGACTTAGGGTACTCAATCGCTAGAAATGAAGACAGATAGACGTTAGTAGGCTTAATCCTCTCCTTAAAGAAGGAGAGGATTAAGTAGGGTGATTTTAAATTACAAAACCCGATGCTTTAAGGAGGGCATTTGTCGTCGAACTTGTTCGAGACGAGAGGGTTGAATCTCTGCCACGGCGACCCCAATTTGATCGCCCGCATCAGCCAGCACCACGCCCCAAGGATCGATAATCATGGCGTGCCCATGGGACTGGCGGCGAGGGTTATGTCTGCCCACTTGAGCAGGAGCGATCACATAGCAGGTATTTTCGATCGCTCTTGCCTGTAAAAGCACCTGCCAGTGATCCTTGCCCGTAAAGGCTGTAAACGCCGCAGGTACAAATAAAACATCGGCACCATTTGCCGCGAGATGGCGATATAGCTCAGGAAAACGCACGTCATAGCAGACTGATAGCCCCAAGTTACCTAAACTTGGAGACTGATAGACTACGGGCAGATCAGAACCTGCTAATACTGCCTCTGATTCTCTGTAGGTATTGCCATCAGGTAGGTTGACATCAAACAGGTGCATTTTGCGATAGCGGGATAGCTCCAACCCCTCGGGACTGACAAGCAATGCCGTGTTATACATTTTTTGAGGGCGATCGGAGGTCTCCTCAACTTTTGCCGTAACTGGCACTGGGAAGCCGCCCCCCAATAAAGTAATTTGATAACGCTGCGCCATCGTAATCAAAAACTTTTCACTTTGAATCGCAATCTCTGGTGCCAATTTTGATTTTTGCTCTTCATTACCCAAAAAAGAAAAATTTTCAGGTAAGCAAACTAGCTCTGCACCTCGATTTACAGCAATTTGGATCAAATCCTCTGCCTGAGCTAGATTTTTATCTAGATCAGGCACACTCGTCATCTGTACAGCACCCGCCAAATAAGACTTCATCACGTTTCTTTCAATTCCATTCACTCTCTTAGATTACCCTGCGGCGTGACGCATCCTGCAAGGAATCGCCCCCGATCTACACAGAAAAATGAATCCTTAAGTATTGTCTTGCTTTTGTTTAATTCGTTTTAAGTCTGGTTACATTTAATCAAGGATGCAGATAAGGATGCAAAGCTAAAAGTTATGAAAATCTCGGTTAAAGTTCGTCGCCAAGCATCTCGTACCAGCGTACCCACCTATCAAACGTACGAGGTGCAGGCTGACCCACACAGCAATACGGTTTTAGATATTCTGCATAAGATTCAATGGGAGCAGGATGGCTCCTTGGTGTTTCGTCGCAACTGTCGCAATGTCATTTGTGGCTCCTGTGGAATGCGTATCAATGGGCGATCGGGGTTGGCTTGCCAGAAATTAGTGAGCGAGTTTTTTGGTGAGGAATTTCTAGAGCAAACGTCAGGTGGGACGCATCCTGCAAGGAATCGCGAACCAGAGTTTGTACCCGAACTAGTAGTCGAACCGATGCAAAATCTGCCCGTAATTAAAGATCTGGTCGTTGATATGACCAAATTTTGGCAAAACTTAAGCAAGGTCGATCCGTTTGTATCCACGGCTTCTCGTCAGATTAGCAAAACCGAGTTTCTGCAAACTCCTGCCGAACGCGACAAACTTCAAGCCGCAGCCAACTGCATTTTATGTGGCTCTTGTTACTCTGAATGCAATGCCGCTGCTGTCAACGATCGCTTTGTGGGGCCCCATGCCCTAGCAAAGGCCTATCGAGTCATGGCAGATAACCGCGACGATCGCACCACTGAACGCATCGCCCAATACAATCAATCAAATTTTGTCTGGGACTGCACCCGTTGCTACAACTGTAATGAAGTCTGTCCTGTGGAAGTCCAGCCCTTAGACCGTATTTCGCAGATTAAGCAAGCTATTCTCGCCGACGCGAATCTGCCCGAATCAACACCACAACTCCACCGCCATACAATGGTCGAACTCGTCAAACAAGATGGCTGGATTGATGAGAGTAAGTTTGGGATTAAGGTGGTTGGGAATAACTTCAAGGATCTAAAAGGCATTGCCAGCCTCATTCCTGTGGGGTTTCGCATGATTCTTAAAGGGAAAATGCCCTACCCTTGGCAATTTAAACCCTCAGAGGGTATCAAGGAGATCAAATCTTTAATGACGGCTGTGTTAGACAGGCGATCGAAGTAAACATACACTTAGCCCAAAAGTATATATATTAAGCAAAAAAATTATAAGGAATTTGCTTTTAATTGATTCTAATTTCTTAATACAAAAAATACTGCACAGATTTTGCGGGGGCATGATAAAGATAGACCTAGGGCAAGAGTGTGGTACTTAACATTTATGGATATCCAAGAAAAACTAGAAAGGCATAACCAATGGTTAGAGTCTGATGGCAAGAAAGGAGAGCGGTTTAGTGCAAGCAACGCTAACCTCACAGGAGCTTATCTTTATGCTGCCAAACTGGCTGGATTCGATCTCAGTAAAGCCGACTTGACTGGAGCCAATCTGTTTGGAGCCGACCTGACTGGAGCCAATCTGTTTGGAGCCGACCTGACTGGAGCCAATCTGTTTGGAGCCAATCTCAGTAAAGCGAACCTGTTTGGAGCCAATCTCACAGGAACTGACCTTGAAGGAGCTGTCCTTGAAGGTGCCAACCTCAGTAAAGCCAACTTTTTTGAAGCCAACCTGTTTGGTGTCAACCTCGAAGGTGCCATTCTCGAAGGCGTCGATCTTACGGGAGCCGATCTGAGTTACGCCATCCTGATTGGAGCTGACCTCTATGGAGCTATCCTCAGTGGAGCCGAACTCACTGGAGCTAATATCAGTCAGGCAAACCTTAGTCAGGCCATTCTTAGTAAATCAGAGATGGTTGGAACCATCCTGATCGGAGCCGACCTCACTGGGGCAAAACTCAGCTATGCCAACCTCCATTACGCCATTCTTGAGGGAGCTAACCTGACTGAAGCAAAGCTCAGTTACGCCAACCTTAATCAATCAGAGCTAGTCGATGCCATTCTCGAAGGAACGATCTTAGAAGAAGCGAATCTCACTGGGGCAAACCTTGATGGCGCAAAACTATGCAATACCACCATGCCCGATCGCACCATTAATAACTCAGGCTGTGTGTAGGTAGCGATGGATTCGTGGATAGGGATCGCACCATTTCTTAGATCTCTCCCATTGCGTCGAATTTTTTAAATTACTTTTCATACCCAAAAATCGCTTATCGATCTTTTTCAAGAAAAGAAAGATAAGTAGATTTTTAGTTGGATTTTGTGTGAACTCCCCAGGCAAGATTCGAACTTGCGACCAATCGATTAACAGTCGATCGCTCTACCACTGAGCTACTGAGGATTACGCTTGAGTAGTTATTCAGGCATTAAGAATAATAACGCATAAACGCGCATTAGCAACAATCTTTTTTATTTTTTTCTGGACGAGCTTCCTAAAGATATGGCGAGCGAGCCTGCCACGACGAGGATTGCACCGTATAAGGCAGTGATGGTCAGGGTGCGGGTCGCTAGTAAAGCAGGGAAAAATAGCGTTACCGCCTCTGAAGCCCCCAAGGTTACCAAAGGCGTCAGGGTTAACACCGCACTCACCCGCGAGGCATCCCAATGTTCTAGGGCAGCGGCAAATGCGCCATAGGCAATCAGGGTATTGAGCGCACAAAACAGGAGTAAACCCATATATAGAGGCCCGATCGCAAATAGCCGCACAGGGGTCGCTAAGGGCGTAAATAAAATGGCGGAGCCACCATACACGCAGAGCATTACCGATGCCGAGGGCAATTTTTGTAAAAGTTGTTTTTGGGCTAACCCATACACCGCCCAAGCGATCGCCGCGACTACCAAGAGGAAATTTCCCCACAAATAGCTATCTAGGGTAGTCACCAATGTGCGAATCTGCTCGTGGGAAAACAGCACCATACCCAAGATCAGAACAGTGACTCCGACCCACTGCTGTCGGTTGTAGCGTTCTTTAAATAGCCACAGCGAGCCAAAGCCTAATAGCACAGGGGCTAACTGGATCAAAATTTGAGCGTTATTAGGTGAGGTCTGTTCTAACCCCAGTAAAAACAGAATGTAGTTGGTGGCAAGACATAGGGTGGCGATCGCCAACAATCCTAAAAAAGGCAGTCCCAGTTGTCTGAGTTTAGGTAATTCCTGCTTAGTGGCGAGATAGATGCCCAAGCACAGAAACGCAAATAAAAAGCGAAACCAAGTGACGGTATAGGCATCTAAGACTTGTAAAACAATTTTGAGAACAACGGCTAAAAAGCCCCACAGGAAAACAGTGAGGAGCGATAAACCCAATCCAAGCCGCCAACGACCTGAACTTTGGTGAAGTAGCATAAAATTTACAATGCGCTAGTACATACCCAGACAAGCATTAAAGCATTAATCGCCAGAATAGACCCGTTGCAAATTACCTCGATCTTTCTCGCTAAGAGCACTTCCGAGTATTGTGCAAGCACCCATTACGCATAATTGCCAGTGGTATTATCTTAGCCAGACTCAAATACGACGTAGATTCAGTGAATTCTCTTGCTTACCTTCAGACATAGTTAGGAACCTATAGTAATCCTAACTGAGTTGTACATTTGTAGCCCAAGCATCTTGCCTGCAAGGGCTAAAAGCCTGTACTACGTTCGCAAACAATTAAAGAGAACTATATATGAATCGTATATTTCGGAAGTATCACCGTTGGATTGCCCTCGCCCTCTGTCTGCCGCTATTTACTACGGTCTTGACTGGCATGGGATATACCATTGCAGATGAGTGGTTTCATCAAAGGGAACTGGGGAAATGGTTACTCAGTATCCATACCTTTGAAATTTTCAAGTTGGAAAGATTCTTCCCCATTTTGACTGGAATGGGATTGATTGGACTACTGATTACTGGAATGAGCATGAGCAACTTGTTTCGCAAACGCTCGGAATCTCGACAGAGCTAGGGTTGGGGCACTGAAGTGATGAATTATTAGGGATTTCTCAACTGGGTGGGGCGGATGGTGTTACTGGTTCCTCACCCATAGCAATCGCCGAAAGAATTATTAACCTAACGAAGCTGTATGAGATGGGATAGTAAACAAGTTACTCATACCTCCTGAGTTAAAGAATTATTAACCTAACAAAGCTGTCTGAGATGAGATAGTAAAAAAGATACCCTTGCCTCGTAGGTTTCTGCCTAAAAAATGCATGAGTAATTATTGCCCAATGAATAATTTTACCAAGGTCTTTTATGGTGACATCATCTCAGGATTTGCAATATACAGGGTTATCTAGCCAAGAAGTTGCGATTCGCCTCAAGCAAGACGGTTACAACGAACTTCCCTCTACCCAGCACCGCAACTTTCTAGAGATCGCGTGGGAAATCATTCGGGAACCCATTTTTCTACTGCTGATCTCCTGTGGCACGATTTATCTGTTACTAGGAGACGCCCAAGAAGCCATCATTCTATTGGGGTTTGTCTTCTTTATCGTGGGGATTAATCTGTATCAAGAGCAGAAAACCGAGCGATCGCTAGAAGCCTTACGGGACTTGTCTAGTCCTCGCGCCTTGGTAATTCGCGATGGGGAACGGCTGAGAATTGCAGGTCGGGAAGTCGTGCGAGGGGATGTCATCGTGCTTTCAGAGGGCGATCGCGTTCCTGCCGATGCCGTGCTGCTCTGGTCTACCCATGTGACCGTAGATGAATCTCTGTTAACGGGGGAATCCGTTCCCGTCCGAAAACGAGCAGCAAAAACTGGAGAAGATTTAGAGAAACTCGCGGCAACCCTGCGACCTGGTGGCGACGATCTGCCCTGCGTTTATTCTGGAACGTTGCTCGTACAGGGACAAGGGATTGCGCAAGTACAGGCAACGGGCATTCACACAGAGATGGGTAAGATTGGCAAGGCATTGCAAACTATCGAGCAAGAAGATACCTCCTTACAAAAGGAAACTCGGCGAATTGTCGGCAAACTTACGATCGTGGCGATTCTCATCTGTATTGCCGTGGTAGTAATTTACGGGTTGACCCGTGCCGACTGGTTGCATGGATTTTTGGCAGGCTTAGCCCTAGCCATGGCAATTTTACCGAATGAAATCCCCGTAGTGTTGGCAATCTTTCTGGCATTGGGCGCTTGGCGGTTCTCTCAGCAAAAGGTCTTAACGCGGCGCATTCCAGTAGTGGAAACATTGGGTTCCGCCACGGTACTTTGCGTAGATAAGACTGGAACCCTTACATTTAACCGAATGGCGGTCAAACAGCTATTTGTATACGATGGTTCCACCCCCTATCCTTACGATGTGACGCTGCACGATCGCGAACCTTTACCTGAAGTCGTACATCCCTTGATTGAGTTTGGCATTCTCGCCAGCCGCAAAGACCCCTTTGACCCGATGGAAAAAGCCTTGCAACTGATCGGGCAAAATTATCTTGCCAAAACGGAACACCTCCATGGTGACTGGCAACTGTTGCATGAATACCCCCTATCCAGCGAACTGCTGGCAATGTCCTGCGTGTGGGAAGCCCTAACCAAGGAGTTAACTGTTGCCGCGAAGGGTGCACCAGAAGCGATCGCTGAGCTTTGTCATTTCAGTACCAACCAACAAGAAGAACTAACCCAACATGTTCAAGCCATGGCGCAGGAAGGGCTAAGGGTTCTAGGCGTGGCGAAGGGACGAAGGATCGGAAGTTTACCTCAAACCCATCCCGATATAGCTTTGCCCTTAGATACTGACGATCGCTTGCCAACTCAGCAACATGACTTTGAGTTTGAATTTGTCGGTCTTATCGGACTGGAGGATCCCGTTCGTCCCACGGTTGCACCTGCGATCGCCGAGTGCTACAGCGCTGGAATTCGCGTAGTGATGATCACGGGAGATTACCCCGTGACAGCTCAGAATATCGCCCGTCAGATTGGACTCGTCCCAACGGATAAGGTGATTACAGGGCGGGAACTAGAGCAGATGGGTGAAGCGGAATTACGCGATCGCATCCAGTCCGCAAATATCTTTGCCCGTGTCGTGCCCGAACAAAAGCTGCTGATTGTGAATGCCCTCAAACAGAGCGGTGAAATTGTTGCCATGACAGGTGATGGCGTCAATGATGCCCCTGCGCTCAAGGCTGCCCATATTGGTATTGCCATGGGAGAGCGGGGAACAGATGTGGCGAGGGAATCAGCGGATTTGGTATTACTGGAAGATGATTTCTCTTCGATTGTAGAATCGGTTAAGTTAGGCAGACGCATCTTTGACAATTTGAAGAAGGGTATGGCCTATACGCTGGCAGTGCATGTTCCGATCGCGGGTATGTCCCTGATTCCTGTGATCTTTGGTTGGCCTTTGGTTTTGCTGCCGATCCATATTGCCTTTTTGCACCTGATTATTGACCCAGCCTGTACGATCGTATTTGAAGCCGAACCTGCGGAAAGCAATGTCATGCGCCGCCCACCTCGAGATCCTAAGGAACCGCTGTTTAGTCCTCGCACCTTGAAGTTGGCATTGCTTCAGGGGATCAGCGTTTTGGTGGTACTGGTAGCTGTGTTTGCGATCGCTTACTATTCGGGTGATAGTAAGTTCACCGAAACAAATGCCCGAGCCCTTGCGTTCACCACGCTGATTATCTCTAACCTCGCAATGATCCTGACCAATCGCTCTTGGTCGCGCACAATTCCCGAAATGTTACAGGCTCCCAATACTGCCCTTTGGTGGGTGCTGGGGGGAGGCATAATTTTTCTGGCACTGATTCTCTATATACCGTTCCTACGGCATCTGTTTAGTTTCTCTTACCTCCATGCGGACGACCTGCTAGTCAGTTTTCTCTCTGGCATTGTCAGCATTCTCTGGTTTGAAGCCCTAAAACTTTGGAACCGTAGGGAGGTACGTGCCTAAATGTAGAAATGCGCTCTGGAGTATAGAATCGAGGTATAGAATGATAGAGATATTCAACCAAAACCTCAATCGTAGAATGGACTCCAATCTAGAGAAATTGGCAGCATTTTGGGTGCAGCATGTTTCACCAAAGATCGCGCTCCTATCTGTCACGGTAGGCATTGCTGGGTTGACGGGTTGTGCGTTCTGCCTGTGGGTTGTGGACTCTCTCTTGATAAGGACTATCCCCAATTTATATCCTACAGAAGTAGAGATGCTGCAATGGATTCACCAATTTGCCAATCCGTTTTTGGATATGCTAATGCTGCTCGTAACAAAGCTAAGCAATCCAGAGATAGCCGTACCGATTGGGTTGGTGACACTGGTAACCCTCCTGATTCAACAAGCCCATCTAGAAGCTTGGATAGTTACGATCGCGGGATTGGGCGCAATTTTCTTGAATAAAGGACTCAAGCCTATGTTCGCCCGACTTCGCCCCGATCTATATCCACAATTGATTCAAGAGAATTCCTTCAGCTTCCCCAGCGGTCATGCCTTAGGAACGGTGGTTCTTTACGGTGCGATCGCCTATCTATTGGCAAAGCACTATCCTCATTACAGGATCTGGATCTATCTGCTGGCAGCGATTCTAGTCATGGCAGTGGGGCTGAGCCGTCTCTATCTGGGCGTGCATTGGCCCACAGATGTATTGGCAGGATGGGCGATCGGTTTGCTGTGGTTAATTACCTGTATCGTCATGCTACAGCTTCAAAAACTTCAAACATTGAAGCAAACCAAAGAATCGACTTGATATCCAAGTTGATATCTAAGCTAATGTCCAAACCGATCGCCCAAGCTTATAAAAATCACTCAAAACCCATGCCTAAAAAGTTTCACAAGCCTGCTTATCATCCCTTCCGCAAGCTGAAAGTCGTATTTTCAGGTCTTTATCTTGCCGTCATATCTGATTTTAGCGTTGCCTATAAACTGGTTTTATCGGTTCCCGTCCTGATCGTTTCGTTTATGGTGCGGCAATGGGTGGACGTGACGCTGATTTTGTTAGCGACTGGCATGATATTGTCTGCTGAGCTGTTTAACAGTGCGATCGAAATCCTGTGTGATTTTGTGGAATTACAAGAGAACGATCGCATTGGCACGATCAAAGATATCGCCGCAGCGGCAGCAGGCATCAGTATCTTCGTATGGGCGGTAACACTCATCCTCGAAGGCAGCCACCTCTGGCAATTACAGAAAATTTAACCCTGACATTTCTTAGCAATTTAGGCGGCTTTCTCAAGATTCCAACGTTTTGTGGCTTCGGCAATGCGTTGTCCAAAGCTCACGGCTGTTAAGCGATCGCCTGAGTCTAGAACCGCATCTCCACCCGTCATATTCATAGGACTTTGCCCCATCACGCCCAGAAATGAGCCTAGACGGTTGACACCATCGGTTTTGCCCATATATTGACTGGGTAAATCTCCCGCTCCGACCCACACCATGCTGTGCTGTGCTGCGTTGATGGATAGATATAACAAAGTTCCCTGTTTGTCGCCACTGAGGGAACCCGAATGGGTAAACCCAGCCGCAATTTTATCTTTCCATTGTTGAGCGAACCAAGCTGCACTGGCAGCATCGATAAACGCTTTGAACTGTGCGGCAACACCACCCATATAGGTTGGCGAACCGAACACGATCGCATCTGCCTGACTTAGTTTCGCCAAGATCTCGTCATCCTTCCAGCGACCGCCTGTGATTTGCTCTCCCGTAATTCGCAGTAACTCAGCGTGGATACCTATTTTGTTTACCCCTTCGGCGATCGCCTCTGCCATCAAATGCGTGTGCCCCGAACCCGAAAAATAAACAATTGCGATCGTTACCATAGAAACCTCATAGAAATCTGTTAAAAAGATACTAAAAGTAACTACTTACAAAAGTAAAGTAGGTACTTTTTCGTAACTAGTAGGCACTTTTGGGTAACTAGCCATGACACAGCGATCGCGCGAACTCTGCTCCTGTCCAGCGAGCATTTTGATGGATGTCTTGTCTGGTCCTTGGACAATGTATATTTTGTGGGTACTCTCGACCTCTGGAGCAACAAGGTTTGGGGCATTGAAGCGGCGAATCGAAGGGATTTCCACAAAAATGCTGACGGAACGCCTACGGATGTTAGAGCAGGAAGGAATTGTCTATCGCCATTACGAACCCACAGTTCCACCGCAAGTGACCTATGGGCTAACGGAACGCGCTCAGGAACTCGTTGCTATTCTAGACCAGTTAAATGCTTTGGCACAACGTTGGTATGGACAGGAAAAAGCTCAAGCAGGATAGATTTCGTCCCCTGATGTAGCGATCGCTTCGGAATCAAAAACGGCTATTTACACCACTGCCGTTCGCAGGGAATTCCGTCATTGTTCCCATCCATCTTAACGTTTGGACAGTTATTCAAGAAAAAGGTTGCTTCCGCACAGGATGTCATTTGCGAACAGTAAGTTCTGCCATCGCACCTACTCCCTTTCCGCTATAAGACAGGGTAAAATATGAGGTAAAAAAGAGGGTAAG
>NZ_JAZBJZ010000104.1:0-19172 GCF_036349135.1 Tumidithrix elongata BACA0141 | reverse complement strand
GGATGATTCAAATCCTCCTAAAACGTCTTGCTTAACTTCTCAAACACTCTCTAAATCGAGTACATTATTTAAGTCAAAGGAAGAGCTAATACCTGGTAGCGATCGCCTGTCGCGTTCGATCGAAAAATCACCTTCTGGGAGAGCTAGGAATGTCTCTAGAGATTCCTGCATCATTCTTACTAAAGCTTGAGTTGCAAAGGATTTAGATAGTTGCTGCTCGGTAACTAACCAGTTCAGCGCCAAGTATTCGATGGGTGCTTCAGCATCCTCTGTTTCATCAAACATCAAGCGCAGTTGCGATCGCAGTTTCTCATTTAACGTCGGGACCTCTCGACTCAGCCGCCGCAGTTGCCTTTCTAGTCTCTCAAAGTTCTCCAGATAATATGTGGCATACAGCAATTTACCCTGAGCAAAATAAAACGACCACTTCAAGCGATCGCGTGTAAATGAGATACAACTTTCATCCGCAAGGGCTGCTTGTTGTAAGTATTTCTTAGAAGATTGATGCATATCTTCCTTCACACCGGTAAGTATCATTCCAAGTTTTTCTAAATCAGAGACTTAGTCCTCTAAAAAATTGGTTCCCAACATTTGCTTTATGCATAGCCCCCAACTTAGTCATGCTCTTGCAAAATGCTTTTTTATCAAAAACTCATAGATTTGGATCTCCTAGGACAAGTAATTTACAGTGCTTTCAAAACGTCCCTTCAAGCTTTTAGCCTTGTAAAAATTACGCTTTCAATGTTTCAAACTTATAAAACCTTAAGATCTAGAGTTTTGGGGAAACTTTAGATTTACCTGACTTTCTAGGGTGGTAATGCCTTCAGTCTAGACTTGTTTTAGCCCAACTTTTTGAGGCATCATAAATTTTTAACTAATTAAAGCATAATCGATTTATTTATAAGGAGTTTTTAAATAATTTAGATCTTCTTATTTAATTTAACGTAAGTTAGGGATAAGAAATCTCTAAAAGCCTTGATTTTATTTTGCGTAGCTTAACTCTGTATAATTTCAGGAATGTTATCAATAACGTGAATTCGGATTAAGGACTTCGGATCAAAGCAAGCCAACGTAATTGGAACCGAAGGGTTTGATCCCCCTTATAAAAGGCGGACAAAATTCTCCCCCTTGTAAAAGGAGATCTCGGGGGATGCTTGGAATATATAGCGTTTCAGGTTCTCTTATCCCAAACTGACGTTATTTATGCTTCTGAAATCCTGCGGGTGAAAGCATCAACAAAATCTCATTGCGATCGCGATCTTGCCATGCTGTAGGCGAAAAGAGTGCTGACAAGACGGGCTTGGGTTGCCCCCATTTGAGCGTCAGAGTTCGCAACACTTGATCTTGGACGCGATGGAAAAAGTCAATGTCTCCATCACCTCGATTGATAATGGCAAACCAGATGGGGCCGCGATCGCGGGTTTGAATCACCCCTGCAAGCGTACTGACATCCGAGAGCGTACCTGTCTTGACCAGAGAGCCCGCTGGTAGATTTCTACTGTCAATTGTGCCGCAGTGACAATCGCTGATGGGCAATAAATCTGCGAGGGTTAACCCTTCCAGTTGGGCTTTTTTTTGCACGGCGATCAAAATTGCTACGGTCGCATGGGGTGAAATTTGGTTTTGCTGTCCCAGACCCGAGCCGTTGATTAAGTAGATCTCTTGCGGTGAAATCCCCGTACTGTCTATGACGGCTTGCATTACGGCTCTACTACCTCCCAACTCAGCAGCCAGCATTTCTGCCATCTCGTTATTGCTGAAGGTATTCATGCGCTTCAGAATTTGCCACAGGGGTAAGGAATTATGGCGAATTAGAGGCTGTAGGTTCGTCAGATTTGGACTTAAGCTCGGTAATACCCGAATCTCCCCAGAAATAGCGACTTGGGGCTTTGCCGTACCACTGGGCATGGTGCGGTATTGGGCTGCTACCTCATCTGACCAATTCCCCCCATCCATCGCTTGCTTGAACAGGGCTGCAGAGGTTTGTGGACTTTGCTCGAAGTTCATATAGAACTTGCCCGTCACCACCAAATTTCCTTGGATGCGGCGAATTCCCATTTGATTAAGGGCATTGCCCAAAGCGATCGCTTCTTCCCAAACAAAGAATGGATCGCCGCTACCTTGAACGATCAAATCGCCTTGTAGCGTATTGCCAACAATTTGACCCGTTGTGCCAATCGTTGTGACAAACCGATAATTTGAGCCCCAAGTTTGCAAAGCCGCCAAGGTGGTGGCAGTTTTGGTGAGCGAGGCGACGGGTAAAGGCTGCGTGCCAAGACGACTGGTTAGCAATTCGCCATCATGGGTCTGCAACCAAACACCTTGCTGCGATTCTGAGTAACCAGATTGTTTGAGCGTCGAAATTAGGGTTTGTACTGCCTGCTCGGCAACAGGGTCAGTTTGCGGCGTGACTTTAGAAGCAAGTACAGGCGCTTCGGTCAGTCCAATCAGCGATCGCGGTACTGTCGAGATCGGTCTACCATCCAACAATTGCACTGAGATAGAGAGCAAAACGATTCCAACTAAATTCCACATACGATCGGTGTTTTAGGCGAGGTTCTTTATAGATCGAGAAGCATCATAACTTGGACGTTTAGCTTTTGGGAACGATAAAATGTGCCCATACATCGCCATCTGCCCCACACATATCCTGCATATAGGCAAAGGAATAGTTGAGGGAAGCCCCCTCAGTTTGCGTATAGCCAGAGAGTGCGTCTCCGTAAGGATCGTTAACAATATATCCTTTGGTATCGTAGCCGATCAAACAGATAATGTGACCGCCATGGGTGAAATAGCCACCGATCACAACAGGACGATTGGCACTAATTTCGGCTGTGATTTGCGCCCATGTGCGGCTTGTGCCAAAACCTCCACCAAAGCCATAGGCATTGTAGAGTTGGGCAAGGACGCTATTGTCACTACGGGCATTTGCACCATAGCGATCGATGATCCATTGATAGAGTTCGTCCTCTAGCTGTCCACCCGATCGCGATCGAATGCCGTGGTAGTAAAGCACCATCGAGATCGAAGTGACATTGCAGGTCACAAACGGATCGCGAGGATTATCCCGTTGAGAGAAATAGGGTACAGATAAAACTTTGCGATCGGGCGTAATTTCAATCGGCTTGTTTCCTTGCATGAGCGTGACATGGGGGGCAAACACATATCCCTGCGTACCCACTGGGGCAATATTCTCATTGAGCGTAACTTGAAAATGCGTCCCTGACAGGCTGTAACGATCTAGACCGTAGATTTGCGCCGCCGTTAAATTGGCTTTTTCATTCGTGCCGAGTTGGCTTGAGTCGATCGCCTTTGCTTTAAAAAACGTATTTTGCTTGACGGTCATGGTTTTCATGTCGGGGTCAAAGGCCATCACCTTACCGTCTTTGCTTAGGCTGACATGCTGCCAATATAAAAAGCCTACGGTTCCTACAGGTGCGATCGGATTGGCTAATTTCACCCGAAAATGTCCGTTGATGGCAGCATAACCAAGAATGGGATAGGTTGCTCCCGCTTGGAGCATGACCTTGCCATCGTCTTTGAGATCGGAGGCATTCTCTGGGCTGGCTTTAAAAAACGTAGCGGTTTTAATCGTCAGAATCGTTCCTTTTGCCGTAATATCGGCAACGACTTCTGGTTTGGCTAAGGGGATTGAGCTGTTGAGCTTACTGATATCGACATGGGGGGCAAAGAAATAGCCCACTTTCCCTAGGGGAGGAATTGGGGTAGTTAGCGTTACTTTGACGTGATTATTCTCAAGGGTATAGTTTCCATCTAATAGAAAACTGGAACCTGCTTTGACTTCACTTTTTTGACTAAATCCCAAACTTCCCGATGCAGCGGTAGAGGCTTTAAATACGGTGTCTTGCTTGGTCGTTAAGGTAATCGGCGATCGAATATCGACATGGGGGGCATAAAAATAGCCAAAATTCCCAACAGGAGGAATGGCGGTGGGAAGGGTGACTTTAATATGTCCATCCACCAAACCATAACGGGAAAGTACGATCGTCTGTCCAGCTTTTACCTGTGCTTTGGCGTTAATCGGTAGGGTGCTGGAGTCCGCAGGGGAGGCTTTAAAAAGGGTGTCTTGCTTGACCACTAGCACGATCGCAGGGGGCTTGACCACAATACTCAAAACTTGGCTGCTGAGCACGCGATCGCTGGCATCTAGCCCAAGAATGCGGAGATTGGTGCTACCGAATGTCGTAAAGCCATTGATCGATTTAGCTCGCCATATCCCTTTGGTGTAATCAATTTCAACGGATAGGACTGAGTTGTCTGTGAGTAAAACTCTCAGTTTGGCAATTTGGGTTAGATCGACTTTGCCACCAATCGTAAATGGTGTATTTACATTGACTTCGGTCAGAGTTTGATCGATGGTGATAGTCTTGTTCGCTTGAGCATCCAATGTCGGAGTTTTAGAAGTTGAGTTCGTCATAGCGACTGCAATGGCTTCATGGTTTGCTGCCAATCATAATGGCACAAATCGAGACGTAAGCATTAGATATAATTTGCTTGTCATGTTGTCTTTAGCTTCTTTAATTTCTTCCTTTCTCCATGGCAAACCGTTCTTCGTTATTTTTGTCTGACATTGATTTGGAGGTAAGATACCAATTGTCCAGCTTGGAGTAGGTGGTACTGGGTGGTTTTGGCTTGCCTCCGATCGCATGGGAAGAGATTTGCGATCGCCCCTTATTTGACGATCTGCGATTGTTCCTAATACCTGTAATTCTTCTTATGCTTCTTTTTTGTGACAAATATCGAAGGAAATCTGGATTGAAGACCCTATCTCAGCGATCGCACTGAGGGGATGGGAAAAGCGAACAGATAAAAGTACCGAGACATTTCGCCACAATCTAGAAATGCGTAAAAGCGTAAAAGCGTAAAAAATCTTTAGATTCTGCCATTCTGGTTCGTGGGACAATGAAACCAAGGATGGAGGTTAACTATCGAACTGTTAACACTGCAAGCTCCTCCCGCTTTGGGAATTATCGATCGCCTCGCTCAAGCTCATCCCTAGCCACCTCCTCCTTGTTGTTGACCAATGGTTACTTGGTTAGTCGTACAGGAAAAAAGGAGATAGTTCTATGACTAGTTCAGAAATTTTGACTAGAGAGCATGCCATACCCTCTAAAGATGAAGCCTTTGTTCTCTGGTTTGAGCAGGTGGGGATTGCAGACATTCCCCTCGTGGGCGGTAAGAATGCTTCACTAGGAGAAATGATTCGCGAACTCAAGGTTCAAGGCGTCAACGTTCCTAACGGCTTTGCAACGACAGCCTATGCCTATCGCTACTTTATTAAGGCAGCGGGCATCGAATCAAAATTGCGGCAGCTATTTGCCACGCTCGATGTGGAAAATGTCAACAATCTTCGCAGTGTTGGTAAACAGGCGCGATCGCTGATTCTCAACACACCCATGCCTCAACCAATCCAAGAAGCGATTCGGCGTGCCTATGCGAGGTTGTGCAGTCAATATGGTTCTGAAACTGATGTCGCAGTTCGCTCTAGCGCCACCGCCGAAGACCTCCCCGATGCCAGTTTTGCGGGGCAGCAAGAAACCTATCTCAACGTCCACGGACTCAGTACTGTTTTAACGGCTTGCCAAAACTGCTTTGCCTCCATTTTTACCGATCGCGCCATTTCTTATCGCACGATTAAAGGCTTTGACCACTTTGATGTTGCCCTCTCCGTAGGCGTGCAAAAGATGGTACGTTCTGACCTCGCCACCTCTGGCGTCATGTTCTCGATCGATACCGAAACAGGCTTTAGGAATGCCGCGCTGATCACCGCAGCCTATGGCTTGGGCGAAAATGTGGTGCAGGGTGCGGTCAACCCCGATGAATACCTCGTATTCAAACCCACGCTAAAAACGGGATTTAGTCCGATTTTAGAAAAGCGGTTGGGCACAAAAGAAATCAAGATGATCTATGACATCGGCGGCGGCAAGTTGACCAAAAATATCTCCGTGCCAGTCTCAGAGCGCAACAAGTTTGCCCTCAACGATGCTGAGATTCTCAAATTGGCAAAATGGGCTTGCATCATTGAGGATCACTACTCGCAGGTGC
This sequence comes from Tumidithrix elongata BACA0141, assembly GCF_036349135.1. Lineage (NCBI taxonomy): Bacteria > Bacillati > Cyanobacteriota > Cyanophyceae > Pseudanabaenales > Pseudanabaenaceae > Tumidithrix > Tumidithrix elongata. The sequence continues at coordinate 13,106 of NZ_JAZBJZ010000104.1, read as the reverse complement.
GCGGTCAAGATACGCCAATGGATATCGAATGGGCAAAGGATGGCGAAACTGGAGAACTATTCATCGTCCAGGCACGTCCCGAAACCGTGCAATCGCAAAAATCTAGCAGCGTATTGCGGAACTATCGACTCCAAGCCCAGGAGGATGTTCTAATTACAGGTCGATCTGTGGGCAAAGCGATCGGTCAGGGCAAAGCCCGAGTCATTCTCGAAACCCACAAGCTGGACGAGTTCCAAGCGGGAGAAGTCCTTGTGACGAATAAGACCGACCCCGACTGGGAACCGATCATGAAAAAAGCCAGCGCGATCGTCACGAACCAAGGCGGACGTACCTGCCACGCCGCGATTATCGCTAGAGAGATGGGTATTCCTGCGATCGTGGGTTGCGGGGATGCTAGCAGTGCGATCGCTACGGGACAAGAAGTTACCGTTTCCTGTTCGGAAGGTGAAGAAGGTCGCGTCTATGCGGGACTGATTCCCTTTGCGATCGAGGAAACCCTGCTGGATAAACTGCCGCGCACGCGTACCAAAATCCTCATGAATGTGGGCAACCCCGAAGAGGCGTTTGGTCTGGCGGCAATTCCCTGCGATGGTGTGGGTCTAGCCCGATTTGAGTTCATTATCGCCAATCACATCAAAGCCCATCCCTTGGCATTGATTCACTTCGATCGCTTAGAGGATGAAGCTGCCAAGAAAGAGATTGCCACCTTGACCGCAGGTTATGCCCATAAACCCGATTTCTTTGTTGATAAACTCGCCTACGGCGTCGGTACGATCGCAGCAGCATTCTATCCCAACCCCGTTGTCGTGCGCATGTCGGACTTCAAGAGCAACGAATATGCCAACCTCCTAGGGGGCAGGCAATTTGAGCCATCGGAAGAGAATCCCATGATTGGTTGGCGGGGTGCTTCTCGTTACTACGATCCGAAGTACAGCGAAGCCTACGGTCTGGAATGCAAAGCCTTGAAGCGGGTGAGAGATGACATGGGATTAACCAATGTCATTCCCATGATTCCCTTCTGTCGGACGCCCGAGGAAGGTCGCAAGGTGATCGCAGAGATGGAAAAACACGGTCTGAAACGTGGCGAAAACGGTCTGCAAGTTTATGTCATGTGCGAAATTCCCAGTAACGTGATTTTGGCAGAACAGTTCAGCGAAGTCTTCGATGGATTCTCGATTGGCTCTAACGACCTCACCCAACTGACCTTGGGGCTCGATCGCGACTCGTCTCTGGTAGCTCATATCTTTGACGAACGCAACGATGCCGTGAAGACGATGGTAGCAATGGTAATTGCAAAGGCGAAAGCATGCGATCGAAAGATCGGCATCTGCGGTCAAGCTCCTAGCGATTATCCTGAGTTCGCTCGCTTCCTCGTAGAACAGGGTATCGATTCGATCAGTCTCAATCCCGATTCGCTGTTGCCAACCATGCTCGCGATCGCTTCTGTGGAGGGCATCCAATAGCAAATGTGAACTGGGGATAAGAAGTTCTGAAACGCTATACATCCTAGGGATTCTCCCCAGCCTGCCTTACAAAAAAGGGGGGGGGAATTCTTTTTATTCTCCTTTTGTAAGGGAGATGACCGACAGGGTAGGGATCGAACCCTTCGATTCCAACAAGCTGATCTGCTTTGGTCGAAAATCCTTTAGCTTTTAGCTTGGGGAACTGCTGCGCCACTGTCGAGAGAATTCAGATAGGACTGAAGGGGCAAGTTGTCTTTGCAACCAGTCTAATGCTAAAGCTTGACTTGGGAATCTGAGCCCGTTATAGCTGTCAAAGATATCTACGAGCGAGATCTTACTGGGATCTACCGAATTAGCCATATTGGAACCACCCGTGGTCGCGATCGTCCAGCGCTGAATAAATTGCGCTTTGATATCCGGCGTATTCGTAAGCTCGCGATCGAGATAGGAAATAGCATTCAACTGATTTGGAAACTTGACGCGATCGTATTGGTATGCCGCATCGACAAAGCTGACTCTGGCGAAGCTACTAGACGGCAGATTTTGCCAATTTCTAGAGAACCTATCTAATGCCGCAGGTGCAAGTTGATTTTCTAACCATTTAAGGGCGCTAGGTTGGCTGGGAAATTCGCTACCGTTATAGTTATCAAAAGCATCTTCCAGCGAAGTGGTGAGCAGTCCCGAACTCGCCCCAGAATTCCACCGATTGAGAAATTCTTGCCTCGTCGTGTAGCCAATTTGTAAATCGAGGGTTTTTATTGCTTCCGTTTGATAGACAAATTTTGTCTGGTTGTAACTTGCAGCGGCATCTACCAAACTGATTTTCCCTGATGATGCCAATGTTATCGGCGTAGGTGAAACTGTTTCGCTAGTTGGTAATGGTGTAACTAATGGAGCGGAAGACGTGGTTGCAATGGGTGTAGTAGGTGGTGTGGTAGTGGATGGTGTGGGTGTGGAAATTATGGGAGGAATGGGATCTGTCGGCGCAACGGTGGGTGGATAGATCGTTCCTGCTGTCCAAGCAGTCACAAGCGGCGAGCTTGGCGGAATATTTGGATCGGTCGATTTAGGATCGGGTTCGCTCCTCTGAATATCGATACTCTCAACTGTTTCAACTGTCTCAACTGTAGGAGAAGGAGAAGCGATCGCAGGGGCACGCAAATGATTCCAAGTGTCTTCGTCTACTTGACCGTTGACCAATAGGGCATTTGCCGTTTGAAAAGCCACAACTGCATCTCGGGTAAGTCTGCCAAAGTCTCCATCGATTCGCCCGATATAGTAACCCTTCGTTTTTAATAGCTGTTGAGCTTCTGAGACAGCAATTCCACTCGACCCAGGCAATAAAAGAGGACTATTAATCGATGAAGTGGCAGGTGTTGGCGTAAATCCACCGCTAGCAGAGAGGGCTTGCCAAGTTCTTGTTCCTACCACACCATCAGCATCCAAACCCTTTGCCTGCTGAAAGCTGAGGACGGCATTGGCAGTTCCCGATCCAAAATCACCATCTATATTGCCCCTATAGTAGCCAGATGCCTTTAAGAGTTGCTGTAGTTGTACGACATCAGCGCCCTTACTGCCTTTTCTTAGAATAGAGTTCATAGCTAGCCCAAGTACTCCGAATGAGATGTTTCGATCGCTACGCAATTCCTCTAAAAGAATGCGCCCTATCGAGATCGGTCAATTTACTTTAATTTTATCTTTAAATCTATGACGCTAGTCCTGCTGGTGTGAAAACTTGTAAGCCCCAGCGAGGGTCAGCAAAATCGCTGAAGCAAGCAAAATTACCCAACCGTACCAAATAGCATGACCGCCATTAATCACCGATCGCATGCCCACACTGGCATGGGTCAGGGGCAGGGTATAGACGATCGCTTGTAGCGGCTGCGGTAACTGCGCGGGATCGAAAAATGTCCCACCTAAAAACGACATGGGCACGATTAAAAAGTTGTTATAAAGACCGACTGACTCTAGCGATCGCACGGTTAAGCCCACCAAAACACCCAACCCTGCAAACACCATACAATTCAAAATCAGGATTAGTAGAAATTCTGGATGCAAAAAATGCCAATTTTTCGTATAAATCATTGCTACGGCAATAATCGATACCGATGTCAGCAGACCTCTTGTTACGCCAGCTAGCATCTTGCCCAAGTGCATGGCAAGGGGATGGATCGGCACCATCAACATTTCTTCAAAGGTTTTGCTATAGAGGCGATCGCCGCAAATTGAAAAGGTTGTCCCCGCAAAACCGATCGTCATCGATGACAAAGCCACCATGCCCGGCAAGATAAAACTGAGATAATCGCCTCCAAAGGCGTTATTCCCTTTCATGGCGCTGCCCAAGCCAAATCCAAAGGCAAGAATGTAAATCAGGGGCGAGACCAATCCTGAAGATAGGACTTGATAAATGCGGACGCGCAACTCTAACCAGTCGCCCCACCAAATGGTTAAGCTATCTTGCCAAATTGACTGAATTAAGGAGAGCTGGCGATGTTTCGAGAGGTTTCTAGGCCTTGCTAGAGAATCAGAATCAACTGAGGCAGAAGAATGTAGAGTCACAGTGTATTTGAGATCGACTTGCTTGAACTGCTCTCAATAGTATGCCTATTTTGGATGAGCCTGCTGATTTTGCTGGGGGGATGGTCAGTATAACTGTTAAAATTTTTTGCAGACTTGATATGTTCTTAATCGTTCTTAGACATTTACTTTTGTAGAACTCAGTTGTTTAGCTATACATCAGACAGGAAACACTAAACGTGCGAATTGCAGTTGACGCTATGGGTGGGGACTTTGCCCCACGAGAAATTATCGAAGGAGCCGTTTTCGCTCAAGCAAAGCTAGACCTAGATGTTGCACTGGTTGGCGACCGTGATGCCATTGCTGCTTACCTCAAACAACATAACTATAAAGAAAGCGATCGCTTGACCATTGTGCCAGCCGAAGGCACGATCGATATGCACGAGGAACCTTTGGAGGGGCTGAGGAAAAAGCCGCGTTCTTCGATCGCCGTGTCCATGGACTTGGTTAAGCGCAAAGAAGCAGACGCAGTCGTTTGTGCGGGACACACGGGGGCAGCGATGGCAGCCGCTTTATTGCGGTTGGGGCGTTTACCAGGGGTCGATCGACCTGCGATCGGGGCATTGTTGCCCACCCTCATCCCCCACAAGCCAGTGCTATTGCTAGATGTGGGCGCAAATGTCGATTGCCGTCCTAAATTTTTAGAGCAATTTGCCACTATGGGGCTGCTCTATAGCCAATATGCTTTGGGCGTTAAGGAACCCAGACTGGGACTTTTGAATATTGGGGAAGAAGCCTGTAAGGGCAACGACCTCGCTATTCGCGTCCATCAAGCGTTGCAAGATAATCCCCATGTGCCCTTTGCGGGTAATGCCGAGGGCAGAGATGTGATCTCAGGGCAGTTCGACGTAATTATCTGCGATGGCTTCATGGGCAATGTCCTGCTCAAATTTGCTGAAGGGGTCGGACAGGTCGCCATGCAAATTTTGAAAGAGGAATTACCCCAAGGTTGGCAAGGTAAACTAGGAACGTTCCTATTGCGCCCTAACCTCAAAAAAGTCAAAGAACGCATGGATGCGGATGAGTATGGCGGTGCTTTATTACTTGGCGTCGCAGGTGTATGCGTAATCGCCCATGGCAGTTCTAAGGCGAACAGTATCTACAACGCCATTCGGGTGGCAAAAGATGCCGTTGACAATCAGGTACTCGATCGCATTCGCGGTCAGATCAAGGCACAGACTTCAATACCTGCTTCAATTCCCAGCGCTGTCCCTGACATTGATGCCCCAGATGACCCTCCTACTTGAGCCAGCCGTTCTAGGTTTTTAAATTTAGCTCAGCTACTCTGAAGGAAATAGGGGCAGTATCTTTTTGTGTCGTTGCGCTAACTATCATGAGATATTGCCCCACAATATATTCACTCAGATTGTTATATACCCACTTATATGTCTGATTTATCCCCCAACTCAACCATTAACCAACTACAGGGCGTTCGTTTTATCGGTAGCGGTTCGGCAGTACCTGCCAAGATTCTGACGAATGCAGAACTCAGTCAAATGGTTGATACGTCCGATGAATGGATTGCCAGTCGCACGGGGATCAGACAGCGATTTATCGCAACGAAGGGTGAAGATTCCCTCACAAGTTTGGCGGTTAAGGCAGGTCAGCAAGCGATCGCTGCCGCAGGCATTACGCCAACCGACCTCGACCTGATTATTTTGGCAACCTCCACGACAGACGATCTATTTGGCACGGCAGGTAAGGTACAGGGACTCTTGGGCGCAGACCGAGCTGTGGCTTTTGACCTCTCGGCAGCCTGTTCGGGTTTTGTGTTTGGACTCGTAACCGCTTCCCAGTTTATTCGCTCTGGAACCTACAGAAATATTCTTTTAATTGGTGCCGATCTATTGTCGCGTTGGGTAGATTGGAGCGATCGCCGCACCTGCATTTTGTTTGGCGATGGGGCAGGGGCTGTCGTGTTACAAGCTTCCGAACAGGATAATTTATTGGGTTTTGAGTTACGCAGCGATGGCAAGGGTAACAACTTGCTCAACCTTGGCTATAACGAGGACAAATCGACCTATGACCCAATCACGATGAATGGGCAGGAGGTCTATCGGTTTGCGGTGCGCTCTGTTCCTGAAGTGATCGAAAAGGCTTTATATCGGGCGAACCTGCAAACCGCCGATCTAGACTGGTTAATTTTGCATCAGGCAAACCAACGCATCATCGATGCCGTTCAGACTCGCTTGAAAATCGATGCCGATAAAGCGGTGAGCAATATGAGTAAGCATGGGAATACTTCGGCAGCTTCAATTCCGCTGGCACTGGATGAATGGGTAAGAGCGGGCAAAATTAAGCCGAATGATGCGATCGCGATCGCGGGTTTTGGCGCAGGCTTAAGTTGGGGCGCAGCAGTTTTTCGATGGGCTTAAAATAAGACGAGAAAGTTGAGGTGGACTTTCAGAATTCAAAATTCAGCTATCCATTACAAAGGTACATTTATGGAAAAACCTGCCGTTACGGATTTTGAAATTCATGACGCGATCGCGCAGCGATGGAGTCCGCGTGCCTTCGATCGCAAACCTGTAGAAGCAGAAAAACTCAATAAGTTATTTGAAGCCGCTAGGTGGTCGGCTTCTTGTTTTAACGATCAGCCTTGGAACTTTATCGTGGCAACCCAAACCGACACGATCGCCTATCAACAGTTGCTTGATTGTCTCGTTCCCGCAAATATTGTCTGGGCGCAGGCTGCCCCAGTTTTGATACTGGCTGTTGCTCGAAAAGCCTTCAAGCATAATGGCAAACCCAACGATTGGGCAGAATATGACTGCGGACAAGCCGTTGCCACCCTATCTGTACAGGCGACCAGTATGGGTTTGGTGCTGCATCAAATGGCAGGCTTTATGGCGGACAAAGCGATCGCAACGTTCAAACTGCCCGAAAATTTTAAGCCGATGGCTGCGATCGCGCTGGGCTATCCAGGCGAGTTGAGTAGCTTACCTCCCGACTTGCAAGCAAAGGAAACCGCGACCCGCGATCGCTATCCCCTCTCTAGTTTTGTGTTTACGGGCGAATGGGGCAAACATATTCCATTTGCCTAAGCTCTTCTATTCGGAATCTTCTTCGAGCGTAGTAGCTGACTTTGCTCTTTGAGAATAGAGCCGACAGACACCGCGCTTCGTCAATTTGAGGAATTCACAAAACATTTGAATATCTGGGCTTTGACTCAAGATCGGGTCATTCTCGATATACTCCAGCGCTTGCGTGCGATTGCGATTGGAACGGTAGAAAATATCAAAAGCCTGCTGAATTAGGCGGCGGCGCGTATGATCGAATCCACTGCGACGTAAACCAACTTTATTCAACCCTGAGACGAGATTGGTATCAACGGCCATGCAGTAGGGTGGCACATCCATGCCTAGCCTTGTTTGACCGCGAATCATGGCATAGGAGCCAATGCGAGTGAATTGGTGGATCACGGTGTCACCGCCCATAAACGCCCGATCGTTCACTTCTACATAACCCGCTAAAAGCACGTTGTTAACCAGCACCACATGATTCCCCACCGTACAGTTGTGTGCAATATGCGCCCCAGTAAAGAGCAAATTGTCGTTCCCTACCGTGGTGGCTGAATTTTCTTTGGTGCCGCGATTGATCGTGACATATTCGCGAATGGTGTTGCGATCGCCGATCGTCACAAAACTAATTGCGCCTTTGTAAGAAGTATCTTGCGGTTCGGAGCCAATGATTGCCCCATAGCCAATTTGATTGCGATCGCCAATCTTGGTATGCCCCGTGATAATCGCCCTAGCTCGAATTTCACAATCGGCACCAATTTCGACATGTTCATCAATAATCGCATCAGCACCAACTGTAGTTCCTTCACCAATCTTGGCGTTGGGATGGACGATTGCACGAGGATGAATCATAGTCAAAACGTTGTTGATAGCTGGTTGATTTACAATTCGCTGGAATTATTAGCTTGTTCGTTGCCCTGAGCAAGCAACTAATAACGTTACTACAAATACGATCGCAGCGATCGCGATCTTGAATTCTAATTCTTGGGGGATGCTTGGGGGATTGCTGATTTCTTGGGGTCAATCGCCTCATACGCCATATCGACAATTTTAGCCGCAGCCCCAGCCCTACCGCAGACTGCCCGCAAGCGATCGCGCATTTTCTCTAGTTCTTCAGGATGGTCGAGATAAAAGAGCATTTGCGCTGCGATACCTTCAGCGGTTAAATATCCGAGCGACTCTGGCACAATTTCGTAACCCGCCCAAATATTTGGCCAAGCCAGTAATTTCCCCTGTCGTTGGAATACCTCAGCCGCAATTCGATTGACGACCTTAACCAAATTGTTACCAATCAGCGGCAATCTAGTAAATACGCCCAATAAACCATCCCATGCTTGCATGGCATCGATTTGATTGAGGGGAATGACTACAACCATGGGTACATTCAGCGCCGCTAACTCAGCCGTATTTGCACCAATTGTCGTCAGGCAGAGATCGCAGGTGCGTAATAGATTGTGGGCGGGAAATTGCGTGGAAATTTCCACCATAGTGCCTTGGGCTGTGCGTAATTGATAGGCTAGCTCGGTGGGATTCCCAGACTCGGTTTGCAGTTCGGTTTGAATTAACTCTGCCGTCGTTCCCTCTATCATCTTTGCAGGAGGTTGGGCAAAACTTGCCAGCATTTGCGGTGTCACGGTTGGGGCGAGAGCGATCGCTACGCGCATATCTGGATATTTTTGCTTGAGGCGATCGGCAACCGCTAAAAACATGGGCACGCCAACTTGGAGCTTCATCGGTTTAGAACCGGGCATCAAGACAACTGTTTTTTGCCCTAAATTCTTACTGGCCGATCGCCGATCGTTAGTTTCTAATTCTCGATCGACCATCAGGTCGCCTACTACAGTTGCTTTGTGTTGAAATTTGGCTGGAATCTTGGCAGCAATGCGATCGCTGCGCAAGGCAAAATAGTCTACCCAACCCAACCAACGCGCTTCCCATTCGGCATAGACAATCGTGGCAAAGCCCAATCGTTTCCCGATCGCCACTGGAAAAATTTGATCGCCGCCCAAAAAAATCACCACACCCTTTTCGTACCAGTCCCAAGGTTCTGGTGTTTTGCCCCACAACAGAAATTGCCAAAAACATTCTGCCCCCAACACGCGACTGACATGCGGATAGGTCTTGGCGATCGCTGCCTCTTGTCCGCTGGCATTGGCATCGGGGGATAAAGCGATCGAGATCCGCAAGTTGGGTGTATTGGGTAACTGCTGGGTCTGGCGCAGGGCAAATTGTTTAACGACGGGGTAAACCCAAGTCGTTAGCTCTCCAGGACCATTAGAAAGAATTAAGATGTCAACCTTGTCAAGCATTTTGTCAACCATGAATTAAATCTACCCGTAGTTCCGATAAGAGTAAAATTTTGAACCCCTAATCAGGGTAAAGTAAAAGCAATTAATCGCGCTCTGCTTAAACCTTAAGAAACAAGCATGTGGATCTGAGTTATTTATTTGACAAACCAAAACCCATTATTGGTGTTATTCATCTTCTGCCTTTGCCCACTTCGCCCCGTTGGGGAAGTAGCCTAAAAGAAGTGATCGATCGCGCAGAGCAGGAAGCTACCGCCCTTGCCGCAGGTGGGGTGCAGGGAATTTTAGTAGAAAATTTCTTTGATGCCCCATTTACCAGCCGTCAAGTCGATCCCGCCGTCGTCAGTGCCATGAGTCTCGTGGTGCAACGCGTAATGCAGATGGTCGATGTTCCCGTGGGCATAAACGTCTTGCGAAATGATGCTCGCAGTGCCATGGCGATCGCTGCCTGCGTTGGCGCTAAGTTTATCCGTGTCAATGTTTTAACAGGGGTGATGGCAACCGATCAGGGCTTGATCGAGGGAGATGCCTATAATCTCTTGCGCTATCGTCGCGAATTAGGCTGCGATGTCAAAATTTTTGCGGATGTGTTGGTCAAACATGCCCAACCCCTTTCGATGCCTAAATTGTCTGTGGCAATTCAAGACACCATTCATCGCGGGCTTGCGGATGCTGTGATTTTATCGGGCTGGGCAACGGGCGATCCCCCCGCTCGTCAAGACTTAGAAGAAGCGATCGCTGTTTGTCAAGGCACACCTCTACTGATTGGCTCAGGTGCAACTTGGGATAATATTCCGCAGTTGATCAAATATGCCGATGGCGTAATAGTATCCAGTTCGCTTAAGCGTAACGGTCAAATTCATCAAGCCGTCGATCCAATTCGGGTTAGTCGTTTTGTCGAAGTGGCTCATGCCAGCATGGTAAATACGCACAATTCTAAAATTGCCGAATCAGGGACAGACACAAAACTCAACTTTTCTTCTTTGCCGATTGGGTAAAATTATCATTTAGAAGGGAAAAATTAAAATAACCTGAGTTCGGGTTAAGGATTTCGGAACAAATCAAGCCGACTTGCTGGAACCGAGAGGTTTGATCCCCCTGCCCTATCGGGCATCCCCCTTGCAAAAGGGAAGTGAGTTCTCCCCCCTTTTTTCAAGGGGGGCTGGGGGGGATCCTTGGGATGTATAGCGTTTCAGGTTTTCTTATCCCGAACTGACGTTAAAATAGGGTAGAGGGCTTAAGTGGTTTTGACTTCACTCAACTTCTTGAGCGGACTTAAACACGCGACTGGGGTAAACTTGTTGCTGAAATTCACCCAATACCTTAGTTTTACCTTTTAGGTCTCTTCGTCCCCGTTTATCTCATGACTTTTATGCGTCAACGTTCTGAGCCTTGGATTAATCGCTGGTATAGACCCATAATCATTGCTATAACGATCTTTGGAGCAGCTCTGACCAGTTACCTAACGATCACTCATTTCTTTGGTGGCACTGTTGCTTTGTGTACGACACAGGGATCGGGCTGCGACCTCATCCTCAATAGTGAATATGCCAAAATTTTTGGCATCCCACTCACAATTTTTGGAGCATTGGGTTATTTGACAATAGGAGGACTGGCGGCAGCACCCTTGATCTTTCAAACGGAAGATGTCAAGTTTAAAGAAAAGGTCAAACAACAGACATCATTTCTCCTCTTCATGGTGTCCACTGCCACGATGGTGTTTAGTGCCTATTTGATGTATCTAGTGGCATTTGTGATTAAAGATGCCAATGGACAGACTACTTTTTGTATCTACTGCTTTAGTTCGGCGATGGCAATGTTTTCAATTTGGCTGCTTAACCTGTTTGGCAATATCTGGAAAGATATCGGACAGTTGATTTTTATTGGCTTAATTGTAGGTGTGGTTACCTTGACAGGAACCCTAGGCGTATATGCTAGCCAAAATCAGTTGTTGGCACAGAGTGGAACTTTTCAAGGTCGTTTGGTGCAGCACCTCAGAGCGATCGATGCCAAGATGTACGGAGCCTTTTGGTGCCCTCACTGTCGCGATCAAAAAGAGTTATTTGGCGAAGCCAAGAAACAGATCCCCTATATCGAGTGCGATCCTAGAGGTGAAAACCCTAAAACTCAACTATGTCAGGCAAAGGGAATTAAGGGCTTCCCAACTTGGGAGATCAAGAACAAGCTACATGAAGGACAAAAAACTTTAGAAGAGTTAGCTGACCTATCTGGCTATGAAGGCTCAAGAGCTAATTAACTGAAGTAAATATTGAACGTTCGCTCTCCCAAGTTGGGAGAGTTTTTGCTAATAGGAGCTTTTTTGTGAAAATTAAACATGCGATCGATTTACATAAGGGACTTACAACCTTTGTTATTGTTGGTCTGATGATTGGGTATCAAAATTTTTCGCTTGGACCCTGGGTTTACCTTGCTTTGCATGGAACCTATGGCTTGTTATGGTTGTTAAAATCGCGGATTTATCCCGATCGCCAATGGGAGCAGGAAATTCCTCTGGGAACAGGTATCGTCACCTTTGGCTTTCTATTGCTCTACTGGCTCGCTCCATTTATTTTAATTAGCAGTGGTTCTGTGCCACCTTTGCCTTTGGTATCTGTAGCGATCGCGCTGAATATCTTGGGTGTATTTCTGCACTACACTAGTGATGCCCAGAAATATTACACGCTCAAATATCATCAAGGACTGATTACCGAAGGATTTTTTGCCCGTTGCCGTAACACGAACTACCTCGGTGAAATCCTGATTTATCTATCTTTTGCCCTATTGGCACAGAACTGGATACCCTATGCTGTACTGTCAGCCTTTGTATTGGCAATTTTTATTCCCAACATGCGAAAGAAAGATCAGTCACTTTCACGCTACCCAGAATTTGAGCAGTACAAAGCTAAAACTGGCCTGATTTTGCCAAAGCTATCCATTCGAGTGAGTTCTAATGTGTCTCAAGTCGAGAGCGAGTCAACTTGAAAACTATGAGGCTATAGTATTTAATAAATCGTCTAATTGCCAAATAGCCTAACCCATTGTGCCAAACTGCTTAGAGGAAATTACTACCAATGACTGACGATGAATTACAGCAAGAGATCCAACAAGCTGCCAAGGATAAAGTAACCCAGCTAGATCTTTCTCGTAAAAAGTTAGTTTCTCTACCAGAGTCAATTGGACAACTTACCAGTCTCACCCAACTTGACCTCAGCAGCAATCAATTGGCAAGCCTACCAGAGTCAATTGGACAACTTACCAGTCTCACCCAACTTGACCTCAGAGGAAATCAACTGACTAGTTTGCCAGAGTCAATCGGACAACTCTCTAACCTGAAGGTGCTTTACCTCAATGACAAGCTGCTCACCAACCTTCCAGAGTCAATTGGGCAACTTTCCAACCTGACCGAGCTTTATCTCAGTGGCAATCAACTAGAGAGCCTGCCAAATTCGATTGGGCAACTCTCCAACTTGACAGTGCTTGATATTATCGGCAATCTGAATAGTTTGCCAGAGTCAATTGGGCAACTTTCCAATCTAAGCAGGCTTATCCTCAGTAGTAATCAATTAACAAAACTACCAGAGTCAATTGGACAACTCTCTAATCTCACAAAGCTTATTCTCAGTGACAATCGACTGACTAGCCTGCCAGAGTCAATTGGACAACTCTCCAATCTGACCGAGCTTTACCTTAGAGCGTGTTTGAGAAGTTTAGGGTAGAAAAAAAGCCCCCAAAGTTATAGG
>NZ_JAZBJZ010000103.1:0-19521 GCF_036349135.1 Tumidithrix elongata BACA0141 | reverse complement strand
AGGGAAGAGGAAAACCCTGTCCACAACTTGTTTTTATTTCCCAACAACTCTATTCCTTCACGGTACTCTGCGTTGGTGCGTAACATATCAGCGAGCAAGACATAGCCACCCTTTACGGCTAAGTGGGCTGCACCCTCTGCAATATCCTTTGCCGACATATATTGACTGCTTTCGCTAAATAGCAGTAGATCGTAAGCAGGTGAAGGATTTTTGGCTTGAGAAGTTTCCACAAAGTTCTCGAATGTTGACATATGAAAGGGTGCTTCACCACCTGTGCGAGTGAGAAAATTTTCCTGCTGGGATGGGTCAGGGGCTAGACCTTCGACTTTAAAGCCTTGCTTGAGGAGGTAGGCAGCATTCCCCCCAATACCACAGCCGACATCAAGGATAGTGCGAATTCCTTCGGGAATAAAAGCGAGTAAATGAAAAGCGTAGGATTCTTGAGCTTTGCGAAGACCTAAAATGGTCAAATCGTCGAATGAGGTGGGGATTGGCTCCCAATAGCCATAGTGAAGGTATTGAGAACCTGTGATTTCCATATAATATTGGAGTGCGGCATTTTGATAGCGAGTGACTTTATTCATATAGTTTGTGATTCATGTTAATGGGTGATAGGGGTAATGTTCTAAATCTGAGATTGCTTCTTTCAAGATTCCTGAGGCAGACTGAGCTAAAACTCTTCTCAGCGCTTATGAATTTCATAACCCTCACAGGTTGCGATCGCGATGCTTTGGTAGGAGCTTAAACCCAGACTGACGATTTTCTGGCAATAATCCCATGACTGCTTGCTGTGGATTGTCAGTCTGCAATACTCGCAGAAGCAGTTGAATTACATTTTGTTCCAAGCTAGGGATTGAAGAATAGGTCTGTATCTATACCTATGAAATAAATTGAATTTAAAATGGAACCAGAAGGTTTACCACTGTGAAATGCTTATTACTTAATGGTTGCTGAAGTTAAAGCTGGGGGACAGTACTGGGCTCACACCAGATTTTCTCTGTTACCTCTTGTGGCGGTTTTCTACTTGAACCGACAGTTTCTCAACTCTAACACAGGACAGATCTGTCAGCGTAAAAGCCAAAATTTCAGCAATCTTTCCAAGAAATTAAAAAAATAGAATATAGGATTTGCAAAATATAGATTTCAAGTGTAATATGCAAAGCTGGCAACGCAGAATGTTGGCGTTTAGTCCTTTACCAATTTTTAAGCTAAGTTTAAATAGGCAAAGTCGAGATCGGGCAAGTTTAACACTCCATGAGTTAATTAAATTGCCAAGATCCTAAGCTGCCAAAAAATTGAATTGCCACAATGCAGGCTGACGAAAGTTTCAAAAATCGCGCCTGTTTTACTAGAACGAATGCAACCTTTACGGAGTTTATGAATACACAAGTAGCTCACCCCATGGTGAAGTTTCAAAATCAAGTGCGATCGCTGGTCAAATCTAAGTTGGTCAAGCCAAGCGATCGGCTATGGCAAATTTCCTTGATTTTTGGGGATGAATGGCAACACTGGAAACAGGAACTGTCAGAATTTGGTTTTAGCACCCAAGATGTCATCAGCAGCTTATTAGAAGTTGAAGCATGGGATGAAGAAGAGTAATTAGCATTTAGCTATTGGCGTGTAGCTATCAGTTGCCAGTTTAGGACTGAACGCTGATAGCTAGGTAGCGTTCAGTGTGATCCAGCTTCGTGGTGAATTAGCTCGAAAGTAGCTGTAAGTTCCATTTTTTGAAGAGAACTCGTCCCTAACATTATCCAGAGCGATACTAAAAAACTATAAGTGGCTAGCTAACGTCTTTTGGGGCGATGTAGATAACGATATAAACCTAGTTCTCTTCTTTAGCTGTGAATTTGCGATCGCTGCATCACTGAAACTGGCGCGTGTGAAATTGAGCGTAGCGACCTCCCTGCTGAATCAGTTGATCGTGCGTCCCAGATTCGACGACCTGACCTTGCTCCAAAACAAAAATCCGATCGCTATTACGAACTGTCGCCAAACGGTGGGCGATCACAAATACCGTCCGTCCCAGCATCAGGCGCTGTAGGGCTTCTTGGACGAGGCTTTCGGACTCAGCGTCAAGGGCAGAGGTGGCTTCGTCGAGAATGAGGATTTTAGGATTGTGCAAAACTGCCCGAGCGATCGCAATTCGCTGTCTTTGTCCCCCTGAGAGATTCACCCCGCGTTCGCCCACCCAAGTCAGATAACCATGGGGCAATTGGGAAATAAATTCATGGGCATTGGCAATTTTGGCGGCGGCTTCTACAGCTTCAATCTCAAAGGTCTCTTGCCCAAAGGCAATATTCGAAGCGATCGTGCCCGAGAACAGAATCGTTTCCTGTGGAACCACGGCAATCTGTCGGCGCAAACTCTGTAACGTCACATCTTGAATATTAATGCCGTCAATTAAAATCTTGCCACCACAGGGATCGTAAAACCGCATTAACAAATTCATCAGCGTAGACTTGCCTGCGCCCGAGGAACCCACCAAAGCAATCACTTCTCCTGAAAAGGCTAAAAAGCTAATCCCGCGCAGGATCGGCTGGTCGGGTTGGTAGTGAAACTGCACGTTTTGGTATTCTACCTTGCCTGTAACTTCGGGTAACTCCTGGGCATTGGGCTTCTCAATAATCGTGGGCTGTACGCGAAAAATCTCAAAAATGCGATCGACTGATGCCTCAGCTTGTTTGATTTCGTTGTAGCTGCTCGTGGTATTTACAATCGGGTCGATCAGCAGCAGCACACCCGCAGCAAAGGCAACAAATTGCTTACCCGTCAGTTGACCTGTAGAAATTAACCAAGCCCCCAGAACAAACAGCCCGCAAATTCCAAATGCTTCGATGAAACCAATAAATGGATATTGAATTGCCCGAATCCGATCTGTGGCAAATTTACGGCGACGATTTTGCTCGGCTTCGGCTTTAAACCGTTGAATTTCATAGCCCTCTGTGGCAAAGGCGCGAATTAGACGAATGCCGCTAAACACCTCTGAAAGTAAAGAAGAGAGGCTAGAGACCTGATCTTGACTGCGGCGCGAGAGTTCCAACATGCGATTGCCAAACCAAGCAATCAACAAAGCTACCAAAGGTGCGACCAACAGGGTGGTTAAGGTCAGCACCCAGTTGAGGTAAAACATGTATGCCAGCACAAACACCAGTTGCAAAATCGATGGCACAAACTGATGAAAAAATTTGCCAACCACTTCCCCAATGCGATCGATGTCTTCGGTGAGACGATAGGAAAGATCGCCCGTTCGGGATTCGGCAAAGTAATCTAGATCGAGCTTTTGTAAATGGGCGTAAACATCAACCCGTAGATCCATAGCCACATTTAAGGCTGCCTTTGCCATCAGCGCATCTTGACCGTACTGACATAGACCTCGCCCCACAAACATCAAAACTGTATAGCCAGAAATTTGTACGATCTCAGAGACTTTACCGAGGGCAAGGGCTTCGGATACCAAGCCTAAAATATGGGCGAGTAGAGGCATGGTGCCAATAAAGCCTAGGGTACAGAGAAATGCTTTGGCAATCAGTAACCAGTGAGGGCGTAGGTAGTCACGCAGGAGCCAGTAAGAGGTTTGCTTAGGCGATCGCGTAGTCGATTTCGTTAATTGCTCAGTCAATTGCTTAGTCAAGTCAGTTCTTGTTTACGTAGCCATACCCCATTAGTTTCTCATTTCAGGGCTGGTTCAGAACTGATTGGCGGCTACATTTCTGAGAGGGCGGTTTGACTGAGTTGGCACAATTGTTCGTGGCAGTGACCGTTGCTGGCAATCAAATTGCCCCATTGTCTGATATCGAGGTTGTTGTATAGCAATGGGCTGCCATCAAAGCGCGTCAATTTCCCCCCTGCCTCAGTCAGAATAATTTCAGGAGCACAATAGTCCCAATCTTTAGGTGCCGATCGCCCCGAAAGTGCAATGTAAAAATCAGCTTGGGCTTCGACGATCGCCCCAAATTTTCCGCCAATACTTCCTACAGACCGTTCTTGGATATTTGGCAAGCGACTGAGAATAAAATCTAGCTCGGCAGTGCGATGGGTGCGGCTGGCGATCGCCACCATATCCTGTACTTCTTTTTTATCGGAAACCTGTACCCGCCGTTTCTGGCCATCTTGGGTTTCTAAATGGGTGCCTTGGTTGGCGATCGCGGAGAATAATTTCCCCTGAGAGGGGCAAGCCACCAAGCCAAGAACGGGGCGTTGTTGATAGGCTAAACCAATATGCACGGCAAATTCACCCGTGTGTTTGATAAAGCCACTGGTGCCATCTAGGGGGTCGATAATCCAAACCCAGTCGTACTCAAGGCGCGTAGCGTCGTCTTCAGCTTCTTCGCTGAGGTAGGCAAAATCGCGCGTGCCCAGTTGATATTTAAGCTGATGCAGGATGTAATCGTTGGCGGCAAAATCCGCAGAGGTAACTTTGCCCTCATCGCCCCCTTTGCTGGTAATTTCTATGCTTTTGGGCGATCGATAGTAGGTCATGATAATATCCGCCGCCCCCCAAGCGATCGGACGGACGATTTCTAGTAACTGGTTGAGATTTTGCATAATGGTGGTTCGGTAGTCGGCGATCAGTTACTAGTTTTATGGCTCAAGTATTAGCACTCAAGTATTAGCATAGAGGAAATGAATCAGTTATCAAATTCTCCCCTAGACTCCCTGCGATCGCACCAATGGTTTAAATTAATCTGCGGTGCTAGCTATCAGCATCTGCCCAGTATTCGTAACCTCGCCCTAGTCTATACCTTGGCTGGGGCTGACTGCATTGATATGGCTGCCGATCCTGCTGTGATTAGAGCTGCAAGAGAGGGAATTTCCGTCGCCCATGGCTGCATGGGTCTTGTCGATCGCGCTCCTGACAATACGATCGCTGCCCCTTGGGTAATGGTGAGTTTTAATGATGGCGAAGATCCGCATTTTCGCAAAGCCCTTTTTGAGCCGCAAGATTGTCTTTCTGGTTGCGATCGCCCCTGTGTGGATATTTGTCCAACCCAAGCGATTCAGTTTCGTGGTGGTAGCGATCGCAACATTCATAGTCCTATAGAGAATGGTTACAATGGGATCGTTGACAGCCTTTGCTACGGCTGTGGTCGATGTTTACCTCTATGCCCAGTGCAAATTATTCACACCCGCGAGCAAGTTTACGCTCCTGAAACCATTCATAGGGAACCGATTGATGCGATTGAAATTCATACCCAACCTGGGCGCGTCCGAGAATTTGGTCAGCTTTGGCAACGTTTGAGTGGGTTAATTCCCCAGCTTAAGTTGGTGGCGGTAAGTTTTCCTGACTGCGAGGACTTGCGTGACTATCTGACCTCACTGCTTGCCTGTATGCATCCCATGCCACAACAGCTTGTTTGGCAGGCAGATGGACGACCGATGAGTGGTGATATTGGGGATGGCGCGACGCGTGCGGCAGTTTTGCTGGCAAAAAAAGTCATAGGAATGCAATTACCCTTTGGTTTTGTGCAGGTTGCAGGTGGTACAAATGCGATTACGGTTGCTAAACTACAGGCAGCTAACGTTCGACCTGCGGGAATTGCCTATGGTAGCTATGCACGTAAATTGGTGGCAGATATTCTAGAGCGATCGTCGAGCAATTATCTAGAAGATGACCCCCTACTGCTACAACAAGCGGTTTCCAAAGCCAAGTGTTTGGTCGGACAGATTAAACATTCCCAATCTGCAAGTGACCTACAAGATGCGACATCAACCTTTTCACCGATTCCCTTAAAGCCATGATTTAAACTACATCTGCCTTCCGAATCTGCGCTAAGACTCTACATTCCAATACTGTATTTCATCTCTCTATTCCGAATCTGCCTTAAGAAACCCTTTCATATATTCACTAAGAATCACCTATTTATGTCGGACGTATTCCGCAAACAAGTTACAGACAATCTCGATCAACTCTTGGCAATCTTGCCGCCTGACATTCGACAAAGCCTAGAAGCTTTTGGACAACTCGATCGCCTCGTTGAAGTTGTGATGGATCTGGGACGCCCCCCAGAGGCGCGTTATTTTGACCTGACCCACTATCTATCCGATGCACCGATTACGCAGGCGGAACTGGATGAATGCGTACAAAGGGTAGGCGAATTTAGCGGCGACAACCGCGCTGGCATCGAGCGCACCCTGCATCGGATTAGTGCCATGCGTAATCGTAAGGGTATGATTATTGGCCTGACTTGCCGCGTTGGGCGAGCCGTCTATGGCACCGTGGAAATGATCAGGGATTTGGTCGAGACGGGCAAATCCATTTTGTTGCTGGGCAAACCGGGAATGGGTAAAACCACGGCATTGCGAGAAATTGCTCGTGTTTTGGCGGATGAAATGACCAAACGGGTTGTAATTATCGACACATCCAATGAGGTGGCTGGTGATGGAGATATTCCGCACCCTGCGATTGGTCGCGCCCGACGGATGCAAGTGGCAAAGCCCGAACTGCAACATCAGGTAATGATTGAAGCGGTGGAAAACCATATGCCCGAAGTCATCGTGATCGATGAAATTGGCACAGAGCTAGAAGCTTTGGCGGCAAGAACAATCGCCGAACGAGGCGTGCAATTGGTCGGTACGGCGCACGGGAACCAGTTGGCGAATTTAATTAAAAATCCCACCCTATCCGATCTTGTGGGCGGTATTCAATCGGTAACCTTGGGCGATGAAGAAATGCGCCGCCGAGGTCTGCCACAAAAGAGCATTCTAGAACGCAAGGCACAGCCTACCTTTGAGATTGCGATCGAAATGCTAGAACGCTATCGCTGGGTCGTCCATAAAAATGTTGCCGAAACCATTGATGCCCTGTTGCGCGATCGCAATCCTGGTCAGCAGATTCGGGCGGTGACTGAAGCAGGTAGTGTGGCAATTACTGAGGAGGCTCCCCCTGCACCTGAAATCATCAAAAATCCTAATGCTAAGGGGTGGCGGGCGTCGGGAAGGATGAAACCCGTTCCGCTCGATCCGAGCACAATTACGAATATTAGCGATCGCCGTTCCGAACGCCAAATCGAGCGACAAGCAGAACGCCAAATCGAACGCCAAGTCGAACGTCTCACCGATCGCCTCTATGGTGGAGACTGGAGTGAAGACTTCGAGCGGGAGCGGGATGGCGAAGATCTGGTTATGGACGATCTGGACGAGACCTCGATCAAATATCCTGCCAATGCCGATCCTGACATTGATGCTACCTATGTCTATCTCTATGCCGTCAGCCGCCATCAAACCGAGCAGGTGATTGAGGCTTTAAATCTACCGATTGTAATTACCAAAGAGGCTGAGAATGCCGATGTGATTTTGGCGCTGCGATCGCAGGTTCGCAGCCATTCTAAGTTGCGTCACATTGCCGAAGCCCGTCAGTTGCCAATTCACGTAATTAAAAGCAGTACAATTCCGCAAATCACTCGCGCTTTGCGGCGGATTTTGCATATTGATGAGAGTCCAGCGGGAACTTCTGCGATCGGCGATCTGAGCCTGTTTGCTTACGGTGACTCAGAGGATGAGATGGAAGCCCTCGAAGAAGCCCGTTTGGCAGTGGAGCAGATTGTAATTCCCAAGGGACAACCCGTAGAATTACTCCCGCGCTCTTCGGTCATTCGTCGCATGCAACACGAACTCGTGGAACACTACCATCTCAAATCATCTAGCTTTGGCAACGAACCCAATCGTCGCCTTCGCATTTATCCCAATTAAAAAATGGACTCTAGGAATCACAAGGTAGTGCTTTAAAAATCTAGTTTTCTGGAAGTCCAAGGGCTTGACAATCGCGATTACTCTTGGTTCTGTCAGGCAGAATAGTTTGACAGAGTTTTGCGTTTTGCAATTGTGATGGGCCTTTTAGATTACTGAGGTCGGTATTACTGAGGTTAGCACCACTGAGATTTGCACCATGAAGAGCGGCGCTTCATGGAGGATGGCTTTACTGAGGTCAGTATTGCTGAGATTTGCACAATAGAGATTGGCTTTACTGAGGTCAGTATTGCTGAGGTCGGCATCACTGACATCTGCACTGTAGAGAACAGATTCTTCAAGACAGGCTTCCTTGAGACAGGCTCCTTTGAGTATGGCATCAATGAGTTTAGCTTTTTTAAGTTGGGCACGATGGAGGTTAGCACCACTGAGGTTAGCACCACTGAGGTTGGCATCATTTAGGATGGCTTTACTGAGGTCTGCATCACTGAGACTGACTTTACTGAGGTATGCACCGCTGAGATTGGCATAAATAAGTGCAGCGCTACTGAGGTCAGAATCATTGAGATAGGCTCTACTAAGATTGGCATTCATAAGGTTGGCATTCTTGAGATTAGCACTGCTAAGATTGGCATCCATAAGGTTGACATCCTTGAGATAGGCTCTACTGAGATTGGTATTCATAAGGTCAGTATTACTGAGATTAGCTCCACTGAGATGAGCGTTCCTTAGGTAGGTATTACTGAGATCTAAACGCTTATCTTCTGGATCTTTTGGATCTTTTTCTGTATCCCGTCTGCCAATAACCGTGAGAGCAGCCTGAATGTCCTTGGCAATTGGTTGCTTTGCAATTTCTTCGACCGCAGCATTCCAGTTTTCTTCTGGTGAACTATTGGAACCACTTTTCTGCGATATTTCATAAGCTTTAGCTCGATTCAGATCTTTTTCCAGTTTCAAAGGTGCTTTCTCCTGAATAAAAGAAGTTAAGACCTCCATGATTGTCCAGTGATCTCTCTCTGAGTCTTTAGCGATTCGCTCTAATGAATAAATTGCACCTAGGCGAACTTCTATTTTATCGCTCCCAAGTTGCTCGACAGCTTTAGCAAACCTCTCTGTAATTAGGCGTGACTCCGCAAGTTCTGAAGCATTTTTAGCTTGCTTTTCATCCGTGTCAGCCTTTTTCTGCGCTAACCGAAAATTTAGAAATAGGAAGACTCCACCAATGACTGTTGCAACTGTTCCCACCCCACTTATGATTGCTTTAACAATTTCTAGGGTTGCATCAAACCTTCTTTTAGCATTGTCTGTGGGATTTTGTTGTAGGCTCCCCCAATCGTGTAATATCCAGTAGAAAAGCCAGGTCAAAATTGCAACCAAAATGGCAACAATAATAAGTAAGACTGCTCTAATACCCCTTGGTTTCTTCAATGTGTCGATACAATGTTTTAGCTTTGTTTTGAACGATCTAAGCATTTGCGATTGTTAAGTGATAGTTCGGTTACTGTAGGTTTTCAATGACGCACCTTCACTTTCTACATTTTTACAACAATCTTGAAGCTTAGATTTCATCAGGATTAATGCCAATCGATTTGAGATGTGCTGTCAATTCTCATCGCTGGGACATTCTTGGTTAGTAATGTTAAGCTTCTCACTCAGCGAGTTAATTTCTGATCTTCTAACCAGCGATCTAGATCGGTAATATTAGTGAAATCTAAAAGAGCTTCGCTGAGAGCTTCCATCTTCTCAAGTGAAAGCCTTGTAATTTTGATTCGATAGCGAGTGTTTAAAGTCCCAAGTTTTTTTGTTAGCAGTCGTAAAAGCAGTGATTTGGCTTCATTTCGTCTACCCTCTTGCTTAGCGTCCTTATAAACACGAGTATGTTTTAAATCATTGAGTGTAAACATTGCCTCAATCTCCTTTCGGGTTAACTGCGGAAACTTATAGACTAAAACCGTCTCAATAAATTCTACTACCTCATCCCGCAGGAGAGGCAGTGTTTCTTGCTCAACTTGAACTGCTAACTGTCTGACTAGCTCAGGTGCTTTTGCCTCAGACACTAAAATTAACTGTACGATCGCAATACCAAGAGAATTCGTTCCGCGATCCAACCAATCCTCAAGATAAACACGCACGATCCGATTACTGTCAAACAACTCCTGAAAATGTGGTGATTCACCTGGATCGTAAATCCGACGGGCAAAAATTGCTACGGCATACCAGTTTTGTAAAGGCTTGTATTGCCTAAGATACAGGCAAATCTCTGACATCAAGTCCCAATAGAAATCATCTTTCGGTTGAAACTGAACCTCTGCAAAAATAACGGGTTTTTCTAAAGTGTTTGGCAGAAAAATGCCATCAAATCGAAAGGCTTTTTCTTTCACCTCCGCTGACACAAACTCATAGCCGTCAGCAGTAGACGGAGGTTGTTCGATTAGCTCGAACAGTAAAGTGTGAAAGCTCTGAAATAATTGATAGAAAAGCGTATCAGTTCTCATGGCTGCAAAGCATATCAGAGTTTTAGACTAAATTTTTGCCGCGATCGCGGAAATCAATATCTATGGAGTAAGCCGTAGCTTTGTCTGTTAAGACAAAGTAGATAACTATGAAAATCTAAATGACTCCCAAAGGTTTGCATTTACTTAAAGCGCGTACTAATTCCTCGACATGAACGGGTTTGCTGATGTAATCACTCATTCCTGCTTCTAAGCATTTTACTTGATCGCCTTGCATCGCATTTGCAGTCATGGCAATAATTCGAGGTCGTTCAGCTTGATTCCATTCTTCAAGAATCATCCGCGTGGCTGTTAATCCATCCATTTCGGGCATTTGCATATCCATGAGTACGACATCATAGGTTTGTCGCCTTAATGCGTCTAAAACTTCTAATCCATTTCCTGCAATATCTGCTCGGTAGCCCATACGTGCCAGCAAACGTACACCCACCTTTTGATTGACTAAATTGTCTTCTGCCATGAGAATGCGTAGGGGATGTTTCTCCGCCATGTCAGCTTCGATGCTAGGAAGTTGAGTAGGAACTCCGACCTTAATTGGCTGAACTGATAGAATGTTGCTGAGCAAATCGTAAAGTTGTGACTGCTTGATTGGTTTATTCAGACAAGCGGCAAGTTTGACTACAGCAAGATCTGGAATATCAGATTTGGTTAATGAAGTTAGCATGACCAATGGAAGATTATCACCTCTAGGTAGCTTGCGGATCTCTTTGGCTAGGGTCATCCCATCCATTTCGGGCATCTGCATATCGAGAATTACGACATCAAACCTGCGATCCTGCGATAAAAGTTCCAGTGCCTTAGCTCCTGAGTCAACCGTGTGAGCTATCATATGCCAAGCCTGTACTTGTAAACTCAAAATCCTCAGATTTGTGGCATTGTCATCGACAATCAATAATTGCTTGCCAGCTAGTTCGGGCAAAGAAGATATCGCAGGATCGATGGAGGGGGATTCGGAGGTGGCTTTTGCCAAAATTGTGAAATAGAACGTAGAGCCCCGATCGGAATCAACAGCTAGAGGGTTAAATGGAGAAGTGATATTCTTACCCTCATGAGGTGCAGTGACCCAATCTAAAGGAGGATCGCCACCCACTACACCCTGACTCTCAACCCAAAGCCTTCCTCCCATCATAGTACTAAGACGTTGGCAGATTACCAGCCCTAAACCAGTGCCGCCATATTGCCGCGTAATTGAGCTATCAGCTTGGCTAAAGGGTTTAAACAGGCGATCGAGGCGATCGCTTTTGATGCCAATCCCCGTATCCTTAATGGCAAAACGAAGATTGAAAACTTCGTCCTCGACAGATACAACATCAACCGCAAGGATAACCTCTCCAAAAGAGGTGAACTTAATGGCATTACTGAGCAGGTTGACGAGAATTTGCCGCAATCGCGTCACATCGCTCATAATATGCGAGGGCACATCAGGGCTAATCCAGTAAGCTAGCTCAATTCTTTTTTCTAAGCTTTTAGATGCCAGTAACTCCACTGCACCTTCTATACAAGTTCTGAGATTAAAAGCCTGTTCTTCTAGATCTAGTTTGCCTGATTCAATTTTAGAGAAGTCTAAAATATCATTGATGATCGTTAATAGTGCATCGCTA
The DNA here is from genome assembly GCF_036349135.1 of Tumidithrix elongata BACA0141. Classification (NCBI taxonomy): domain Bacteria; kingdom Bacillati; phylum Cyanobacteriota; class Cyanophyceae; order Pseudanabaenales; family Pseudanabaenaceae; genus Tumidithrix; species Tumidithrix elongata. The sequence goes on along the minus strand of NZ_JAZBJZ010000103.1, from coordinate 7,718 downwards.
CTGTTGCGAATCGTTTCAGTAAATTCCTGTTGATCGGCGGTGAGGGATGTATCAAGGAGAAGTCCTGTCATCCCAATTACAGCATTCATGGGCGTGCGAATTTCATGGCTCATGATTGCCAAGAAGTCGCTCTTGGCACGATTGGCGGACTCAGCTTCAAGTTTTGCCTGTTCTAGGGCGAGAATATTGGCAGCAAGGGTTTCCCTCTGTTGGGTTTCTTTTTCTAAGAGGTCAGCTTGGGCGATCGCAATACCCATTTGTGCCGCGATCGCTTCGAGTAGTGCAATTTCACTGGATGTCCACTGACGATAGCGATCGCATTGATGTAGCGCAATTACCCCATTGGTTTTATTTTGATAGGAAGTCCGCACAGCCAACATGGACTTTAAGCCAATTTGTTTGCAGATGAATTTCGTTTTTTCGAGTAAGGGATCGGCATAAACATCATAGGTCGCGATCGCTTGATCTTGACTAATGAGAAGTTCCAAATGAGCGTTCCCGGTTGCAGGAAGATTGATGTCACGCATAGACGAATAACCCTCTTCCAAATATTCAGAGACTAAAGGAATTTGGGGTGACGGGTCATCAAGATAGGCACGAAGCAGACAACGACTGACACTAAAGGTTTGCCCGATTTGCAGGGCTGCTGTTGCAAAAATCTGCTCGCGATTGAGGCTTTGACGGATCTCTTGCGTAATTTGTTTGAGTAATAAGACACTTTGAAATTCTCGCTGTAATGTCGCTTGAGCTTCTCGAATATCGGTAATATCAAGGCAAGATCCGATATAGCCCACAAACACACCATCGAGATCGTAGCGAGGCACACCCGTACTCAGTACCCAACAATATTCCCCATCAAATCTGCGTAGGCGGTATTCCATTTGAAAGCGTTGCTGATTTTGTGAAGAGGAACTGTAAACATACAAGCAACGCTCTAGATCGTGGGGGTGAACGCTTTCTGTCCAACCATCCCCAATTTCTTGTTCGAGCGATCGCCCAGTGAAGTTTAACCAAGTCCAGTTAAAGAACGTACAGAGACGATTAGGGTCAGACATCCACAGCATTACAGGGGCACTGTCTGCCATGCTACGAAAGCGTTTTTCACTTTCTCGTAAATCGAACTCTATTCGTTCTCTCTCTTGGGATTCTATTTCTAGATTTTGTAGGCGTTGCTTGGCAGTTTCAGCAAAATAGGTCGCCAGTGCTAATGTCCAAGCGATCGCCAGACCACTCAAGCAAATTACCAAGGGCAGGTAAGAATGCTGTTGTTCTAAATAGGAAAAGGTTGGCCAAAGCTTGACTTTTAACCTTACATTATGGAAGTTGAGATCTACGTCTTCCGATAATGCAATTTGATTTTGTAAGAATCGCTCGGAATTGCGATGATAGAGTAAATCTTCACCATCAAAGATTGCAATCTCATAGTTTTCTAAGTTTTGCTGCGTCAGAATTGTGTCAATGAGGAGTCGAAATCTGTAAACCCCAATCATGTAGCCTTCAAGCTCTTGAGTCTTACGATGAAATATGGGAATGATGACGAACAATACCTGCTCGTTGGACTGAGGGATAACAAAATTAGACCGAGGGATAACAAAACGACCGATCGTAATTGACTTAGTTCTTTGAGCCGATAGAAACTCTTCGCGAAATTGTCCTAACGAAGTCAGATCGAAATTTGTTCGGTTCTGATTGTATTCTCTTACGCGCCAGAGCGTTTGAAGATTCTTATCAATCCACTGAATTGTTTGATAACCAGCCAGCTTTTTTAGGGTAACTTCTGCCTCTTTTTCCCATATAGCTTGCGATCTGTCGCCATATCCCTCCCAATTCTCTACCATTCCCTCCAAGATCGAAATGCGAGAATTTAATTGTTCGGTTAGTATCGTTTTAATGGTTGAAGTTTGCTGATGTAAAATTTGAGTTAGCTTTTCTTGCTCTTGAACTCTCAATATCTGCAATATAGCTAGGGTAGCAATAGAACCAATGATGCCAATCAAAATAGGTCGCAGATGCCATTTATTTCCCACGGGTAGCTTCAAGTTGTACATTTGTGTTTAACGATCGTGTTCAGCAAGTTCAGCAGGCGTAGATCATCATGGGATTATTAGAAAATTGGCTCAGGAATTGGCTCGTAAATTGGCTCAGGAATTGGCAGGAGCGAAAATGGCGATTGGGCTTCTGGTGCGTTGCTGTGGTTTGCGGTTTGATTGTAGCGAATTGTCAGCCCACTAATCAATATACAAACCCTTCCCGTGGCGACTCATCTAATGGTAACACTGCCAATGCTGGGGTATTGGTCTATGGCTCCGGTGGTCAGCCTGTGAACTTGGAACCTGGCAATTTTATAGACGGAAATTCGGCGATCGCGCAGCAACAGATCTACGATCGCTTGATTGCCTTTAAAGATGGCACGGTAGAGTTAGAACCTTCACTGGCTGAATCATGGACTGGCTCGGAAGATGGGAAGGTTTGGTTATTTAAGTTGCGTCAGGGAGTTAAGTTTCATGATGGTAGCGATTTTGATGCGGCTGCGGTGAAATTTAATGTGGAACGTTGGTGGGATCCGCAACATCCCCAAGGTTTTCGTAATGCTGGCAAGAACTACGAGATTTGGAAAGAACTCTTTGGTGGTTTTAAGGGAGAACCTGAATCTTTACTAAGGGAAGTGGAAGCCGTCGATCGCAATACGGTGAAATTTACCCTAAATCAAGCCTTTGCCGCTTTCCCTACCGCGATCGCCTCTAATTATTTTGGCATTGCTAGTCCCAAAGCCATTCAACAGATGGGCGCAAGTTACGGTGTTGCCAGTAATAGCGATGCGAATTCAATTGCTGTGGGAACGGGAGCCTTCCGACTTAAGGAGTGGCGTACGGGCGATCGGATTGCCTTCGTGAAGAATCCCAATTACTGGCAAAAAGATTTGCCTAAATCCGAGCAAATGGTTATGCGTTTTGTCATCGATCCTGCGGCACGTTTGGCACAACTGCGAGCAACTCAGCTCGATTTCACCGTCGATCTCGCTCCCGATCAGAGGGCTGAAATTGTCAGCGACCCTAACCTCGATGCCGTTGCTCGCCCTTCGTTTAATGTGGGCTATTTGGCACTCAATCCAAGCTATCAGCCCTTGTCTAACCCAAAGGTGAGAATGGCGATCGCCCAAGCTATCAATCGTAAAGCGATCGTTAAGGCCTTTTGGGGCGACCTGGGCATCAGTGACAGCCATTTTTTACCCCCTTCCTTAGCTTGGGCACAGTCTTCAACACTGGGGGATTATGAATACAACCCTCAAAAAGCGAAACAACTCTTAGCCGAAGCAGGTTATGCCAATGGCTTTGAGTTGGAACTTTGGTATATGCCCGTCTCACGCCCCTATTTTCCTACGCCCAAGCCGATCGCAGAGGCATTCGCCGCCGATCTGAGCGCCGTCGGTATTCGGGTCAGTTTAAAAACGAAAGATTGGGCAGCCTATCTCAACGATCGCAACAAAGCTCCTGGGTTTCAGTCCTATATGATGGGCTGGACTGCTGACTATGGCGATCCAGATAACTTCTACTATCCTCACTTTGCGGCAAATTCCACCAAAGATTTGGGAGGATGGAAACAGGAACGATTGATCCAGCTATTAGATCGAGGGCGGGCGATCGCAGACATCAAAGAGAGAGCGCAAGTCTATGCGGAAGTTGATGAGATTCTCTATCGTGAGGTAGTGCGAATTCCAATCGTGCATTCTCAGCCCTTGCTAGCGAAACGCAAGGCTCTCACAGGTTGGATTCCCAGCCCCCTAGGTGTGGAGTCCTTTGCCACGGTTGCTAAATAGATGTGTTGATTAATAGCTTGCAGACTTCCAGCGAATTTGTGAATTACTGGCGAGTTCCTTTGCTACGGCGATCGCACCCTGTCGGTTGAGGTGACTGGGGTCAGAAAAAAGTGCAGCTTGATTGCGCCATGTTTGACTCAGATCGATATAGGTGAAATTCAATTGTGTGGCAAGATCGCGCATACGACTGCTAAAGAGCAATTCATAGCGCGATCGCGTCGGGTCGAGATAGACATTGTGTAAAGGCAAGTTCACAAACACCAGTTGAATATTATGCTGGCGGCAAAACTCTGAAACAGCCGTAAACGATTCCATCTGTTTGCCATTGAGATTGAAATCTCGATAGTCTAGATCGTAGTCGCCAGAGACCTGTGGGTGGTTTTGAAAGTAGGTTTTTGGATCGAAGGTAACATCAAAAGCCACAAAGCCTTTTGAATCCATTTCCGCAGATCGGTTGGGTTGAGCGGCTCTGAGCAGTTGGCGGCGATTGCTAAACCACAGGGTCGATTGATCGAAACCCTTAACCAATGACGCACGGACTTGTTGCCTTTGGGGGTAACTATCAAAAACAGCATGAAACATTTTGCCAAGTGGGGTTACAGGCTTCTCACTATCTAAGTCCTTATTAGGATTCTGCTCGGACTTCCCATCCGTAGAAGCATCTTTAGATTTACGACTGGCTTGTAATTGTTTGTATCCAGGGGATGTGGAAATTTCATCATAGGTAATATCAGTACGGTTGCTATTAAAAGCTCTGACGCCGTCTGCCCAGATAATCATTCTGGGCAATTGCTGGGATGACAAGATCTCTGTCAATTGCAGGTTAACTACTTTTGCTGTAGCACCATTTACCCCAAAGTTAAAGACACTGATACCCTTATAGCCATTTTGCGCGAGAGATTGTTCTAAGATTGTGGGTTCTACCCCCCTCAAGGCGCGAGAACTGCCCATAATCAAAACATCAGGTGGGCGACGCTGCGCCGAGATATGCCAGTCGATCAATGCCAGTTTGTCATTGAGCAGGTCAATCTGAAAATTTAGTTTGGGGCGATCGGTAAGGCGATTGTCTTTAAGCTCTACAGAACTACTCTGCACTTGGTTTTTTAGTTGAGCTTGAGGCTGGGCATAGTTAAAAAAAGTACGGTCTAGAATGAAGGTTCCCATGCTTCCCACCACCAGACTAGAGAGACAAGTGATGAGCGTGAGAGACTTGGGCTGGTGGGTAAATAGCCATTTCCCTGAAAGCAGGTATTTGAGAATGGATAGGCTGTAGGTAATGACAATAGAGGACTCTTTCTCTTCCTCAGTTGTGTCTTCGCTTTCACTATCTTCTTCAGAGTTGGCTGATAAAAGATCGGGGCGATCGCTGGGGGGAACAATTCCGATCGCAAGCAGATCGATCTCAAACGACCAACTGGGTAATTTTTGTCCGATTACTCTGCTACTGACAGTGACAGATTGCAAATAATCAGAGGGTCTCGTTTGGCGCAGGGCATTGAGAATGGGTAAAGCCATAATCGCCTGTGGAATTGCCGTTTGGCATTCACAGAGGATATTGAGGCAACTTTGGTGGAGTAATACTTTGAGCGCGGTTTTCTTTGTGTTGGGATCTTGTCTCAAACACTCGATGATCTCGGCGGCAAGTAGCGCCGCATGATCGATGGGTAAATCTACCCCCAATGCCCAACCCTTCCCATGTAGTTTGACGCGTCTGACACCCTCTGCAAACATTACGGAAGAGGACAATGCCTGAGAATTGGGTGCGATCGCCTGTAAAATTTTGCATGGCTGGTTAGACTGACAGTGCAAATAAAGACAGTCCTCTTTTTGCTTAGCCTGAGTAATTTTAAGCTCTTCTAATTCCCAAAACTGGTCGCGCAATTGCGAATTATGGAGTGTCTCTGATGGCGTTTTTTGAGACGCTTTGGGGTCGGCTATCGAGCCATGCTCTAGAGCATCAGCCCGATCTGCTGCCCCCTCTTGCTCAGCTTGTTGAGCTACTTCTGTAGCTACTTGAACATCCTCTAAAATATCCACAGGCAATTCAGCATTGCGACCCATTACTTGCATTCATTCCACCAGAATTTTACGCCTCTCGACACCAGCTACTAGCCCGTAGCTCTAAAATTGCCCTGATTATTACATTAACTTTGGCGATCGGCGATCTTTTTCTTGCAAGAAGCGATCGGGCATCAGTGCCAAGGCTAAAGACTACCCAAATTTAAGGCAATATTTCAATTACCTGCGAATCATGTAAGAACTGCGTGCTAAGCCCAATACCATGCTCTGTGTAGAACCTAAAACTTAATCTGTTGTGAATTTTAGAGGAATTGGTATAACTTTTCGATATGCCAGATCGAAAATCGTCACAGTTTGGCAAACCTAGCCTCAAGCGATCGCCCATGATAGAGACCATGATGAAGGTATTTCAGAATCGCTGAGGCTTTAAAGGATATGGATTCAAGATTTATGAATTGGCTATTTGGGTTTGTTGTGTTACTGCTAGCTGCCTTTGGTCTATCGCAGTGGCTGCATTTCTCTTTGGGAAACTTTATGGATTGGGTTGTAGGTGGCAGCATTTTTATTTGGCTTTTGATTATTGTCACCGTTCCTTGGAATATTCATTTCAAAGCCAAGAAGGTTTTGGTTGAGGCAGAGATTTCTCAAGAAAGGGGCATACCGCTCGATCGCAAACAACTTGACTATGCCAAAACCTTGGCAGATCGTTCGTTAATCGCCGCGATCGCTTTGCATGGCATATCTGCTGTGGTGCTGTATGTACTGGCTGCCAGTGGCATTAGTAGCATTGGTTATTTCGGAGCGATCGCAGCGTTGTTGTTAACAATCCTGCGCCCAGCGATCAGCACCTATGAATATCTAGCCAGTCGCCTCGCCATGATTAGCGCTCAGATTGTCTATCCCCGTGAAGATGTGATGGAGTTACGCAGTCGTTTTGCCAATTTAGAGGGGGCAGTCCAACGGCTAGAAGAACAACTGAATGAAGAGCAGCCCTATTCTTGGGCAGCCAAACAACAGCAACACTGGGAAGAAACGCGAAAAGATGTCGCCCGACTCTCTGCTGTATTTGAGGAACTCCGCGCCACGAACAACCAAGATCACGAACGTCTCTCTAGGGAAGCCCAACAAGCGATCGCTCAACTAAGCAGCGATGGTCAGTTTCTCGATCACGTCCGAGAAATTATTCGATTCTTTAAAACTTCTTAAAAATTGACAACACCTACCGTAGTAAGGCGACAAATCCAGCTTGTTCAAAATGTTTGTCGTATGCAAATGCCTCTGCAATATTTTGTTGCTGCATGATCTGAAATGACGTGCAATCTGTGTGACTCCATGCCTGATCTGGTCGGCGATCGTATAGGTCGAGAGCGCTTTTAAAAAGCTCATCTGTTTGGATGATCACTTCAATTTCAGGATTGTTGAATGAGTGGTTAATATACCTGACAGCTTTTTGTCTATATGCTCTCCCTTTTCCCGAGAAAGCATTGAGTAGTTTAGTAAAGACCATCTCACTGGTGACAATATGAAAAGGTTGCAGAGAATTAGTCAGATGTCTAGCTTTGGAGTGAAGCGTGTCATCAGGTAAGAATAAAGCTATCCAATAACCAGTATCAGCAAATATCTTTCTCATTCTTCTTTTGGCGAACCATACAAATAGTGATCTAGATTTTTCGAGAAGTCATTGGGGAACTCTGAACGATCTTCTATTGTGATTTTGGCATTAAGACGATCGATGAAACTCAAGAAAGATGGATTATTAGAGCTTTGTGAGCCAGCACTTTGATTAGATGTTTGAATATAGTCTTGATTTGTACGGGCTTTAATGAATCAATACTTCGGACAGTTTTAGAAAATAGAGAAAAAAAGCCATTCATCGTTTAAG